>DATMBI010000027.1:0-8289 GCA_035559375.1 Gemmatimonadaceae bacterium
GAGCCGATAGGGAATCGCGTGCATTCGTAAGGCATCTTCGATAGCGCGGCTCTGAGCGTTGGTCCTGTACAGAACGGCAAAGTGGGAGAAGCGTCTCCGATCATCATCGAAACGACGCTGCCGTATGTCCCCGACCACGAACTCGGCCTCGTCGCGGTCGTCAGCGGCTGCTACCACCAAGACGGGCTCGCCTCGAGGTCTCGTAGTGCGGAGCGTTTTCCCCTTGCGAGCCTGGTTGGTTCTTATGGCCGCGTTGGCTACGCTCAGAATATCCGGAGTGGAACGATAGTTCTCTTCGAGCCTGATCACCTTCGCACCGGGAAAGTCCCGCTCGAACTCGAGGATGTTACGAATGTCGGCACCTCGCCAACCGTAGATCGACTGATCGTCGTCTCCGACTACAGCAACGTTTCCACCGGGACCAGCAAGCAACGAAACCAAGCGGTACTGCGCACGATTGGTGTCCTGGTACTCGTCCACGAGGATGAAGCGAAAGCGGCTGCGATAGCTATTCAGGATCGACGACTCCCGCTCGAGGAGTTGGACGGGCAAGAGAAGCAAATCGTCGAAGCTCACTGCGTTGGCTCGTTCCAGTGCAAGGTCGAGCTCCCTATACACCCGGGCCACGACTCTGGAGTGCTGATCGCGCGCCAGCCGCTCGTATTCTGCAGCTGTCACTAGAGCGTTTTTCGCGTCGGAAATGGCGGCAGCGATCGCTTGCGGCGAGTGCTCCCTGGGGGAAATCCCGAGCCGTTCCATGACACGCTTGAGCGCTGCCAGCGTATCGTCTTCGTCGTATATCGTGAAGGAAGGAGTACGGCCGAGGACAGCGGCGTGCAGGCGCAGGAGGCGAGCCCCGATCGAGTGGAACGTACCGCACCACATTCCAGCAGGCGGTGCACCCAGCAGCGCTGCAATTCGGCCGCGCATTTCCTCGGCAGCCTTGTTGGTGAACGTCACTGCAAGGATCGAGTGCGGGGGCACGCCCTGGGAGCCGATCAAGCGCGCGATGCGGGCCGTGAGAACTCTAGTCTTACCCGAGCCCGCCCCGGCAAGCACTAGCAGGGGACCTTCGCCGTGCAACACGGCCTCGAGTTGGGCGGGATTCAGACCCGCAAGGACATCGCCACACACTGCTGTACCGTTCATGCCGGGAAGATAATCTCGAAGGTAGCGCCCTTACCTCGGTCGCTGGGGAGGAGCCGCAACGAACCGCGGTGCCAGTCGGCCACTATGCGCCGGGCCAACGCCAAGCCGATCCCCCAACCGTGCTGCTTGGTGGAAAACCCCGCTTCGAAGACGCGACTCCTCAGCTCTCGAGGGATGCCTGGACCGTCGTCTCGAACACGGAGGCGTACGCCCCCCTCGGGGAGTCGCTTTCCTTCCACTCGTATCGTGCCCCCTCTTCCGGCCAGAGCATCCACGGCGTTCTTCACTAGCGCTTCGATGGCCCACTCCACCAACACCGGGTCGCCTTCCATCTCGAGCGGCGAATCCCGCTCGGTTTCGACGCGCACCGAATGAGCCAGCGACGGCACCCGTGCCCTGAAGTAGTCGGTCACTCTATCGATTACCTCACTCAAGTCGAAAGCCTTTCGCTGCAACGGACGGCCGATGCGTTCGAAACGGTGCGCTACCCTCTCTAGGCGCTCCAGGTCCGCCTCCATGTGCGCGAGCGCCGCCCGTGCCGCATCGCTGACTGCTTCCTCCCGCAACAGTTCGATCCATCCGCTGAGGCTAGATAGCGGGGTCCCTAGTTGGTGTGCCGATTCCCGTGCCATCCCCGCCCACACGCGCTCTCGGTCGGCAGTAGCTCTAGTGCGCAAGGCGTACACGCCCGCAAGAAGCAGCAGCACCAGGAGCGCCACTTGAAGCGCCGGGATTATTCGCAATCCTCGTATCAGCGGGGTATACCCTATATGGATCGTGCCACCGTCCGGAAGCGCTATCGGTTCGTGCTCGCGGTCTAGCCGCGCGATCCAGTCCAGTATCCGTGGATCGGACGGCGATTCGATGGGCAAGTTGGCCACCGCCGCCGGCTGACCGCTGGGATCCGTCAGTATGAGCGGAACGCGCGATTCCCGGATCTCTTGCGCCAGTTCCAGTAGTACAGTCATCGGATCGAGCGAAGTATCGGTAATCGCGCGGTAGACCTCGGCATACATCACGCCGCTGCGAGCAGCTTCCGCACGCAGTTCCCCTACGACGCGGCGCGTGTACACGACTATCGAACCCAGAAGGATCGTGACGCCTAGCACGAAGACGGCGGCGACACTGCGGCGGCGCATGCTACCTAACGAAGTAGGTCAGTTCGGAGGTATGGCTGCAGTACTTCGGGTACGGAAACGCTACCGTCCTCTCGTTGGTAGTGCTCGAGCAGACACGCTATCACGCGCGGGAAGGCCAACGCAGAACCGTTGAGCGTATGCACGAACTGCGGTTTTGCACCGGGCTCCGGGCGGTAGCGAATGTTGGCGCGCCGTGCTTGGAAGTCCGTAAAGGTGCTGCACGACGAAACCTCCAGCCACTTCCCTACGCCAGGCGCCCAGGCCTCGAGATCCCACGTCTTGGCACTACCGAAACCCAAGTCCCCGGCAGCTAGCAAAACGCGACGATACGGTAAGCCGAGGCGCTCCAGTAGAGCTTCAGCGTGGCGCGTGAGGAGTTCGTGCTGTAGGGCGTCGTCCTCAGGCGCGCAGTAGCGAACGATCTCGACCTTGTCGAACTGGTGCACGCGCAAGAGACCCCGAGTGTCTTTCCCCGCGGCACCAGCTTCGCGCCGGAAACACGGCGTGTACGAGGCGAACGCCTTGGGAAGGCTCGCGCGGTCGAGAATCTCGTCACGATAGAGGTTGGTGACGGGGACCTCCGCGGTGGGTACCAGGTACAGGTTTTCGTCGCGCAGCGCGTACATGTCCTCTTCGAACTTCGGCAACTGCGAGGTGCCCACCATCGAAGCCCGATTCACTACGACGGGTACCCAGACCTCCTCGTAGCCGTTCTCGTGCACGTGAACATCGAGGAAAAAGTCGATCATGGCGCGAACCAGGCGGGCTCCCATTCCTCTGAACACGATGAACCCAGAACCACTGATCTTGGCACCGCGCTGAAAGTCCACCAGACCCAGGCGCTCGCCGATCTCCCAGTGCGGCAGCACGCCATCGGAGGGCCGCGGCTCGCCCCATGTCTTCTCCACTCGGTTACTCTCCGCTCCGCCATCGGGCACCTCGGGGAGCGGGATGTTGGGTAGACCCAGCAGAATCTCGTGAAGCTCCGCCTCCACCCGGGTAAGTTCTTCTTCGATCGCCTGGATCTCGGCTCCGAGTTCGCGACCGAACCGTATCAGCTCAGTGGCATCCTCTCCCGCCTTCTTCCTACGTGCCACTTCCTGCGAGTTGGCGTTACGGGCTGCCTTGCGCTCCTCTACTCGCTGAATCAACGCCCTCCTGCGCCGCTCAAGCTCGGCGCCGCGTTCCAGAAGCTCTGCGTACTGCTCTAGCTTCTGCCGGCGAGCTAGCGCCTCGCGCAGGAGGTCGAGCTGATCGCGCAGAACGCGCAGGTCGAGCATCTCAGTCCTTGGGGACTCCAGGGAGAAACGAGCGGAAGCCGCAGTTGGGGTCGTAGGCGATACGGAAGCCTATCAAACGTCGCAACGGGTCCACCGCTAAGATCTCCAGCTTGGCGTAAACCAGCTGGGAGAGAGTCGAAAAGGTGCAGAGATCCGCCAGCACTTCGACGATCGCGGTTTCGCGCTCCTGGAGAGTCAGCACTGAGTCGTAAACGTAACCGCGCAGGGGTGCTCGGGTGACCTCGTCGAACGAAACCGTGGCTTTCTGCAGCCCTACCCTCCGGTTGGCAGTAGCCGGCCCGCCCACGAGCCGCACTGGGATCACCTTCACGCGTCCTGCCGAATCGAGGTCGAACGCGAAGTGGAAGCCGAAGGTCGCATCCACGCGCACAGGCGTGAAGAAGATGACGTGGAACGCTGACGGCACGCTCGCCGGTGTGCCACTCATCGCGAAGACCGCGAACGTGTCCGTTCGCACGGGAGTGTCCGCTCGCGGCGCGAACGGATCGTCACAGCCGATCGCAGTGGCAGCCACGACCGCTGCAGCAAGGAGCGCAAGCTTCAGCCTGGCAGAGCTAGGGCCGGTTCGTTCTACGGTACGATGCGCGAGGTGCACGCCTTACAGTAATCCTGCCACGCATCTCACTTCAAGCGATGCGATCCTTGACTTGCAATCGGCTCTACTTATGCTTCGCCTCCAACACTGCCGGGAGTTTTGAATGCCCGCGATCGGTGACCTAATAAAGGTCTTGACTGCTCGTGAAGGAGTGGAGGCCACCGTATTGGTGGGGCGAGACGGTCTGCTCATCGATGGGCGGTCGGCAGGCGATCTCGACCCGGAGCGTTTGGCGGCGCTGACGCCGAATGTCATGGCGGCGGCGGATGGCCTGGCGGAGGCGGCCGCTCGGGGTTCTCCGATCAGTCTCGTGATCGAATACGAGCGCGGCACCGCAATCGTGATGAGCGTAGGGAGCGACGCCCTCCTCTTGGTGTTAGTGCGCAACGATGCCGATGTGTCCGGGTTGCTTTACGAGCTCCGGCGGCACCGCGCCAACATCGCTGCGATCGTGTGATCCCGCCAGTGCCGTCAGGGAAGCGTTCAGTGCCCAGCACCGGTGTTTCCATATGGGGCGTGGTTCTGGCGGGAGGTGTCGGTTCGCGCTTCTGGCCTCTCAGTACGCCCTCTCGCCCCAAGCAGCTCCTTCCGCTGGTAAGCAGTCAGCCGCTGATAGTAGACGCGGTGCGGCGCATAGAACCGCTGGTCGGACGCGAACGGGTTCTGGTGTTGACGAACGCGGCGCTAAGGGAGCGTGTGCGTGAGTTCTTGCTAGAGGTTCCACAAGAGCATGTGCTGGCGGAACCGAGACCAGCAGGAACAGCTGCAGCACTGACATGGGCGGCATCGCTTATCGCGAATCGAGACGGTCCCGAGGCCGTCATGGCTAGCGTTCATGCCGACTGGGCTGTATCGAACGAGGAGGAATTCCGGTCCACTCTCAGTGCTGCCGTGGATGCCGCTAGGCGGCACCGAGCTCTCGTGACGGTAGGCATCGTCCCTTCGCGTCCTGATCCGGGTTTCGGATACATTCGTCCAGGCGAGGCGCTTTCGGACACAGGTGCAATACCGGTGTATCGAGTGCGCGAGTTCATCGAGAAACCGGACCGTGAGCGCGCTGCACGTATGGTGGCCGAGGGATGCCTCTGGAACTCTGGTATCTTCGTGTGGCGCGTGGGCGATTTTCTGGACGAAGTGAAGGCCCGTTGCCCCGAGGTTTCCGGTGCGCTGAACGAGTGCGGCTCCGACGCCGAGTGCTTTTTCGAGCGCGTGCGTAGCGTTTCCGTGGATGTCGGCGTGTTGGAGCGCAGTCCGCGTGTTCTGGTGATTCCTGGCAATTTCGGTTGGGACGACGTGGGTACCTGGGCTGCACTGCGGCGTGTGCGACCGCTGGATAGTTCCGGTAACGCTATCTCTGGCCAGGTGTACGCTGTGGAGGCGCGCAACAACGTCGTACACGCCGCAAGCGGCACTACGGTCGTGCTTTTCGGGGTCGAGGGGCTAGTGGTGGTTGCGGTCGAGGATGGACTGGTGCTCGTGACGACTTTAGACAAGTCGGCAGAGCTCAAAGAGTTGCTAGAGAGACTGCCAGCAACGCTGCGGGAGCGCGCGTGACTCTGGTGTTATTCGACGACTCGCGCGCCCGCGATTTTCACCCGTTCGTGCTTACTAGGCCGGTCGGCGAGCTGCGGGCGGGAGCGCAACTCATCCGCGAGCGCTGGGAGTTGGCAGTAGGCGAGAAAGCGTCGGGTTTCATCTCCGCGAACCATCTGGCCGATTTCGACGAGCCGTGGGCGCCATCCAGCAGCAGCGGGATCTTGCCGGCCGGTACTGTAGTGGTCGATGCTCGCTGTGCTGTGGCCTTGGAAGGTGCGCCTCATCTGGCCAGCATTTGGCGCTGTGGCGACCGGGTTGCCGCGGTAAGGTTAGGTTCGGCAGTGGCAGTATCGGAGCTCGTGGCGCGCGACTCGCTCGCGGAGCTTCCCGTAGGTACGGGCGTGGAGGCGACTGTGCGGGGCTGGTGGTTGGAAGAGATCTGGGATTTGGTGCGATACCTGCCTGAGATGCTGGCGGACGACATCCCGAGGTTGGCACAGCGGCTCGGTTGCGTACCGGCAGCGGTGGAGCGGTTAGGCGATGCCGAGGTGTACGTAGAGCCAGGAGCGCGGGCCGAGCCTGGGATCGTATTCGACACTAGTGGCGGTCCTATATTGCTGCGGGCTGGCAGTGTGGTGCAGGCACCCAGCCGTTTGGAAGGTCCGTTGCTGGTGGGGACTGGCACCGTGGTGCGGGGTGGGCGGCTCGCCGCTTCCTCGTTAGGCGACGATTGCCGAGTCCATGGCGAGGTAACCCACAGTATCTTCTTGGGGCACTGCAACAAGGCCCACGACGGCTTTATCGGGCATTCCGTGCTCGGGCGTTGGGTCAACCTGGGTGCCGGGACGATTGGCAGCAATCTCAAGAACACGTACGGAACGGTGGTGGTGTGGACGCCTGGCGGCCCGCGGGACACGGGAATGCAGTTCCTGGGTGCGTTCTTGGGCGATCACTCGAAGACGGCCATCGGGACTCGGCTCACCACAGGCGCAGTCGTCGGCGCAGGAGCCAACGTGTACGGAGGCGGCCTGTCGCCCAAGTACATCCCCCCATTTTCGTGGGGGATGGACGGTCGCGAGCGCTGGGACGTGGAGCGCTTCTTGGTGACGGCTCAGCGGGCCATGCAGCGACGCAACGTTCCGCTCAGTGAGCGGGCCCGCAAGCAGCTAGCGCGGGCCTGGGCGGTCAGCCGAGGAACTTGAAGGTGCGCATTGCCGTTTTGGGATCGGGGAGTCGAGGCAATGCGGTCGTGTTCGAGAGTGGTGGTTCCGCGATAATGGTGGACGCGGGCTTCGGCTTGCGTACCCTGGCGTCTAGACTGGCAGCGGCTCGTGTTCGACCGGAATCCATCGAGCTTGTCGTATTGACGCACGACCATCTCGACCACATTCGCGGAGCCCGGCGTGCATCCGCCAGGTGGGGATGGCCCATCGTGGCGACGCCTGGTACGCTCGAGGTAGGTGGCTTGGACGGAGAGGTGCGTTCGCTACGTGCTGGGGCTCTTATCCAAACAGGCGAACTCCTGGTGCGCTGCTTCCGTGTTCCGCACGATGCCGCTGAACCGGTGGCAGTGTTGGTCGAGTCGCGTCGATCTGGCATACGCGCCGGGCTAGTGTACGATCTCGGTGAGACGACTGCAGCGCTCGCTCACCGCTTTGCCGGCTTGGACGTGCTCCTGCTGGAAGCCAATCATGACACCACTATGCTCTGGGCCGGCTGGTACCCTGCCGCTGTGAAACGGCGCATAGCTGGACGCCTGGGACACCTAAGCAACTATCAGGCGGCGCATTTCGCGGCTGAAGTTGCGCACAGGGGTTTGCAGCGAGTGGTTCTCTGCCATCTGAGCCAGAACAACAATACGCCGCGCAGGGCATGGGTTGCGGTCAACGACGCTTTGAAGCGTACGACGTTCAGGGGGAGCGTGGGGCTAGCCCAGCAAGACAGTGTTGCTGTAGTTCAGGTAGGCAGTCGCTCGACGGCGAAACAGCTCGAGTTGGCTATCTAGGTGAAGAACGAAAAAGAGGGGGAGCCGTTGGCTCCCCCTTCGCCGCTTATTCCGTCCAGCGGTGGCGATCAGTACATCCCGCCCATTCCGCCGGGGGTCGGCGTGGCCGGCTTTTCCTCTTTCTTCTCGACCACCAGCGCCTCGGTGGTGAGGAGCAGGCCGGCGATGGACGCAGCGTTCTGCAGCGCCGTGCGCGTCACCTTCGTGGGATCGATGACTCCCGCCTGGACGAGGTTCTCGTAGGTGTCCGTGAGTGCGTTGTAGCCGAAGTGATCGTCCTTCGACGAGCGCACCCGCTCCACTACGATGGAACCCTCGACGCCGGCGTTCTGGGCGATCAGGCGCATGGGCTCTTCTAGGGCGCGGCGTACGATGTCCACGCCAGCCTGCTCGTCCTGGTCCTCCGTCTTGACGTTCTTGAGGGCGCGCTGGGCGCGTACCAAAGCCACGCCGCCACCCGGCACGATACCCTCTTCGACCGCAGCGCGAGTGGCGTGCAGGGCGTCCTCCACGCGAGCCTTCTTCTCCTTCATTTCGGACTCCGTAGCGGCGCCCACGTTGATC
>DATMBI010000028.1:0-6398 GCA_035559375.1 Gemmatimonadaceae bacterium
CAGCTCAGCGACTGGCCAGGTCCCGACGGTGGACGGATCGCCTGGAGTCCCGACGGGAAGCTCCTAGCCTACCTGCAGGGGAGCGAGCCGCAGTTTTACGCCTACAACATGAACCGGCTAGCGGTCGTGCCTGTGGACAGCGGGTCTCCTAGACTTGTGGCGCCGGGACTGGATCGGGCGGTCTCGTCGCCCCAGTTCACACCGGATGGGAGTGCGGTCCTGGTCTTGCTGCAGGACGATCGCGCCGTACACCTGGCGCGCATACAGCTTGCCGACGGACAGGTCACTAGGCTAGTGGAGGGAAGGCGGGTGGTAAGCTCGTTCGACGTCGCTGGGAACGGCCGTGTGGCGGTGCTCGCAGGGAGCGCCGTGGAGCCTAACGAAGTGTTCGCTTTCGAAGCAGGACGACTGCGTCCGCTTACTGCCGAGAATCGAGCCTGGCTAGCAGAGGTCCAGCTAGCCACCACTGAAGATTTCAGTGCGCGGTCGGCCGATGGTACCGTCGTCAACGGCCTGCTTACCAAACCGCCGGGATACAGAGCGGGGACGCGCTATCCCACGCTACTGCGTATCCACGGAGGACCTAACGCGCAGGATCAGCATTCCTTCAGCTTCGAGCGCGAGCTGTTCGCAGCCAACGGTTATGTAGTGGTTGCAGCCAACTACCGTGGCAGTGCGGGACGGGGTGCGGCCTACCAGCGCGCCATCTACGCCGACTGGGGCAACAAGGAGGTGCAGGATTTACTGGCCGCTGTAGATCACGTGGTTGCGCTGGGAATCGCCGATTCGACCCGACTAGGCATCGGTGGGTGGAGCTATGGTGGCATTCTCACCAACTACACCATAGCCACTACGACCAGGTTCAAGGCGGCGATAAGCGGGGCCGGGAGTGCGCTACAGAGCACGATGTACGGAACCGACCAGTACATCTACCAGTGGGACACCGAAGTGGGAAGGCCGTGGGAAGCCAAGGAGCTCTACGACAAGCTCTCGTATCCGTTCTGGCAAGCCAACCGCATCAAGACCCCGACACTATTCATGGGTGGAGAGCGCGACATGAACGTCCCGATATCGGGCAGCGAGCAGATGTACATGGTACTCAAGAGTCAGGGGATAGAGACGCAGTTGGTGGTGTACCCCAACCAGAACCACGGATTGACTCTCCCGAGCTATCAGAGGGACCGCCTGGAGCGCTATCTTTCTTGGTATGCGAAATATCTCAAGGGAGGGCAACCCTGAGGTGTCTAGGCCCACAGCGCCGTGCGAACACGACATTCCGGATATCGCAGCGCTGAACAATCGCTTCGTGTCCCAAGGGCTTACGTTGCCCAGGTCGGAGGCTTTCGTGTGGCAACACCTGGCCGACTACAGGGTGCTGCGCGACGAGGAAGGCCGCGTTGTCGGCTGTGTATGCGTGGACGAATATTCGCCGTCGTTGGCGGAATTGGTGTCGCTGGCGGTGGATCCTGCGCACCAAGGAAAAGGGTACGGAAAGCTCTTGATCGCCGCAGCGATAGAGCTAGCGCGGCGTCGCGGATACCAGGAGCTGTTCGCCGTGTCTTTCGCCGATGAACTTTTCCTCAAGTGTGGCTTCCAGCGCGTACGGGTAGAGAACTATCCAGAGAAGAAGGCTCGTTACGATCGCATAAGTGCCGACGAGTGGACAGTAGGGCAGAAGCACTGCTTTGCCATCGTCCTGAGGCCGGTCGCTGTCGCCGCTTGAGTAGGCTCAGAGCGGTTCGAAGCGCGCCTGAAAGAAGCGAAGGTAGCGAGGCTCGTACACCATGCGCAGCCCACGAGCCGATGCGCGCGCGTCGTACACCGATTTCACCGACTCCGCCACGACGTCCATGTGGGCCTGCGTATAGACGCGGCGTGGAATCGCCAAGCGGGTGAGCTCCAGCATGGGACGCCGGTGATCGCCTGTGGCCGGATCGCGTCCAGCGCTTACGATACCGCGTTCCATGGAGCGCACACCAGAGTCCAGGTACAGTGCCGCCGCCAGGGTCTGGGCCGGGAAAACGTCTTGCGAGAGGTGCGGATAAAAGGCCCGCGCGTCGAGAAAAACCGCGTGTCCGCCTATCGGTTTCACTATCGGGATCTTCCAGTCGTCGAGCAGTTCGCCAAGGTAGCGCACTTGCCCGATCCTAGCCCGCACGTAGTCGTCCTGCATGGACTCTTCGATTCCAACCGCGATGGCCTCCATATCGCGTCCAGACAGTCCGCCGTACGTGTGAAGGCCTTCGAACACCACCACTAGGTTGCGCAGTTCTTCGTACAGTCCTTCGTCGTTTACCGCGAGCCACCCTCCGATGTTGGCTAGTGCGTCCTTCTTGGCGCTCATCCAGGCGCCATCGGTATACGAGCAGAACTCCCTTACGATCGAGGCAATACTGCGGGAGGAGTAGCCCGGCTCGCGCTCCTTTATAAAGAAGGCGTTCTCGACTAGCCGCGTGGCGTCCAAATAGACGGGAATGCCCCATGATCGGCAGAACGAAGACACCGCTTTGACGTTCTCCATGCTCACTGGCTGGCCTCCCGCCATATTCACCGTCGCCGCCAGACTCATGTAGGCGATGTTGCGAGCACCCACGTCTTCCACGAGCCTAGCCAGCTTGTGCATGTCCACGTTTCCCTTGAAGGGGTGCTCAGCGTAAGGATCGTGGGCTTCGTCGACTATAACGTCGCGAAAGATGCCGCCGGCTAGCTCCTGATGCGCTCGCGTAGTGGTGAAATACATGTTGCCCGGAACGTATTGGCCGGGCTTGACAGCTACGCGATTGAGAAGATGCTCGGCGCCGCGACCTTGGTGTGCGGGCACGAAATAGCGGTACCCGTAGTACTCGTGTACTGCGCGCTCCAGGCGGTAAAAGCTCTTGCTCCCGGCGTATGCTTCGTCGCCAACCATCATGGCAGACCACTGCCTGTCGCTCATGGCGTTGGTGCCACTGTCGGTCAGAAGGTCTATGTACACGTCCTCGGCCCGGAGCAGAAACGTGTTGTATCCGGCTTCTGCCAAGGCGGCCCGGCGCCGCTCCGCCGATACGAGTGCGATCGGCTCCACGACCTTGACGCGCCATGGTTCGGCCCAGGAGCGGCGACCGAACTGCTGGCCCATCGTTTTCGGAAAGAGTTCGCTCATCTTCGCAAAGAGTGCGATTCGAGTACAGATCGGGGCCCAGGTGAACCTAGGGTAGCATCGTGTCTTCGCTGTCGGGCGATTTCCTGAGTGCAGGCGGAATACCGCTGACAGAAGTACGCTCTAGTGGCGTGCTAGAAAGCCCGCGCCTAACTGGCAGAGAAGCGCAGCTACCGCGCTCATGGCCAACCCCCATACGAGGAGTTGCCGGAAGAGCTGGCGCGCCGCCGCCGGATCGCGCACAGTGGCTAGACACAGTGCGCCTAACGTGGAGAGGGGGGATACATCTACCATCGAGGCGCCCACGTTTACACTGAGCGCAACGGCAAGTGGGTCGCCTCCACCGAGCTTGCTTACCAACCCTGGGACGGCTGGCAGGAACGCTGGAAGCACGACACCAGCCGTACTGCTCCAGCTAGAAATGAGTCCGGTCACGAGGGCAACTACTCCGTTGACCGTGGCGGGGGAGGCCAGTGCAGCCAGCAGTCCACTGAACAGTTCCATTCCGCCGGTCTTTTCCAGCAGCGCCACGAGTACCGTGACGCCACAGACCATGAGGATCACTCCCCAAGGGATACTACGTAGCGCGCTGGCCTCGTCGGAGCAGCGCAGTAGCACCAGTAGCGCCGCCGCCGCAAACGCAGCTGGGCCTACCGGCATCTCGAGAAACAACACGCCAGCGATCCATGTTGCCACTACCGCGACCGTGATCCAGTGCTTGCCGGCCAATGTCACACCTGTGGACTCGTTCGCAGAGACCGCGCCCATCGGAGCTGTGCGTCTCGTGAGCCAAGCATAGGCTACCATGGCTGCTATGGCGTGGGCGAGGAAATTCGCGAGCCACACCTTGGCCTCGTGATGGCCTAGGCCCGCAGTGGCCATCTTGGTATTGGCAATGATCCCGACAGCACTCACTGGGGACAGGTTGCCAGCATTGGCGCCGTTGGCCACCATAAGAGACACTAGGAAAGGAGAGAGCCCAGCGCGCGTCCCGATGGCCATAGCGAGCGGTGCGAAGAGGGCCACCGTAGAGATTGCGCCTGGGCCCACCGATGACAGGGCCATGGCTGCAAAGAAAAACAGCAGCGGGATAGCACGAGCGCGGCCGCGCACCGAACGTACCGCCAGATGCGCCAGACGTTCGAGCGTACCGTTGGCCTCGGCCAAGCCGAAGAGAAGGGTGACGCCCACGAGCGTCAGGAACAGCGAGGATGGGAAGCCGGCGGCGATCTGATCCACAGAAAAGCCAGCGAAGCTCGTGCCGACCAGAAAGGCGAAGACAATCGCGACTACGCCGACGTTGACCCGCGATCCGAGCGAAATTGCCAGTGCGACCAGAAGGGCCAGCAACGAAGCAGCAGCTGCGCTCATCGTCACCTGGCTAAATCCTGGCGTAGTACCTTGCCCATGGCGTTACGCGGGAGAGACGAGACTTTGTGAATCACTCGTGGAACCTTGAACGGCGCAAAAGTGGCAGCGCAGGCGCGCTGCAGCGCATCGGGATCGACATCGGGCCCACCCACTACGTAAGCCACGGGCACCTGCCCCTTCACTTCGTCGGGCACTCCAACCACTGCTGCCTCGATCACTCCCGTCTGTTCTAGCAAAAACTCCTCGATCTCGCGAGGATAAACGTTGAATCCACCGCAAATGATGAGCTCGCTCGTTCGCCCGCAAAGCGTGTAATATCCGTCAGCGGAACAGCGAGCCAGATCGCCGGTCCGAAACCAGCCGTCCACGAAGCTGCTCGCTGTCGCTTCTTCGTCGTTCCAGTAACCAGCGAACACAGTGGGTCCTCGCACCTGTACCTCGCCGACTTCGCCCTCTGCTACCACCGACCCATCGGGGTCGGCCAACCTAACGGTAACTCCAGGAAGCGGGAAGCCGACGCTCCCGGGTCTCCGCTCGCCGACGTAGGGGTTCGACATGAGCATCAGCGTTTCGGTCATCCCGTAGCGTTCCAGGATCGTATGGCCGTAAAGAGCGCGAAACGCTTCCAGAACGCGGGGAGAGAGCGGAGCTGATCCGGAAACGAAGAGGCGCATGCGCGCTCCGATTGATCTTGCAGTGGCGGCAGGGAGCTCCAGCAGCCGCACGTATATAGTGGGCACCCCGAAGAACAGCGTCGGACCGAAGTCGACGAAGTCGTGGGCGGCACGCTCCTGCCGGAAGCGCTGCAGAAGTCGCATCCGGCAAGCTGCTGCCAGCCACGTGACCAATCCGTTTGCGAGTCCGTGCACGTGAAACAGTGGAAGCACGGCCAAATAACGATCGTCGCTCGTTATGCGCCAGCACGCCGTCAGATTGACGGAGTTGGCTACGAAGTTGTCGTGCGTCAGCACCGCTCCCTTGGCTCTCCCGGTAGTACCGGACGTGTATACGATGGCGGCCGGCTCGCTACCTGGGAGACGGACCGGTGACTCTACGGGATCCAGATCTGCTGCCTCCGCTGCCAGCGATTCCAGTGCCACGAGAGGGGTTCCCGCAGGGAAAATCGGAAGGCCGGCAGCGGGCGCCACGGCCAACGCGGGCTGCGCATCTTGCACGATGTGGCCCACCTCGCGTTCGCGGTAGAGTACGTTGATCGGTACGAAGATGGCTCCGAGTCGCGAGCACGCCAGGAACAAATCGAGGTAGTCGATGCCATTCGGCAACTGCACGCACACACGGTCGCCGCGCCTGACTCCGCGACGAAGGAGGGCGTGGAGCATCCTTCCGGCTCGGGTGTCCAGATCTCCGAAAGTGACTGCAACGAAGTCGTGGTCGGCCGTCTCGTATTCCAACCCGACGCAGTCGCGTTTCTCCTGGAAGGCGAAGGCAAAAAGGTCTCCGAGATTCATTGCGGGAACACCATTCTGGATGCAACGGTCCGGTATGCCCTCGCGTAGGGGCGAGGGTAGCAGTAATCTGGCGGATCGCAGGGCCACCAACGAGTGCAACGACAGTGGCGGGGTGCTCGTCCTTGTTTCCAGCAGCTCCTGTTCCGAGACGCTTAGATGAAAGTGCGTGTGGCGATATTCTTGCTGTTACCTGCCGCGGGGTGCGGCGACCGTTCGGCCGGCTCCACAGCGGGTGGGCATGGCGTTCCTGAGCGTGGCATGCCGCCAGCCGGTATGATGCAGAAGGAACCAGAAGCCGGCCGGTCTACACTGCGCTCGGTAAGGCTGACCGGAGCCTATCGTAGGACATCCCAAGCCGTGGAGTTCTGGCCTTGCGGGTCCGACGTCACTTACGAAGTAGTACCTAGTCCCGAGGCGCG
>DATMBI010000029.1:0-5936 GCA_035559375.1 Gemmatimonadaceae bacterium
CGCAAGTGGAGGAGTTCCTGGAGCGCGCTTTCTGGCGCGCGCGCCGGTTAGTACACGACCGGCCGATCGAGGTAGCCGGCGAGCCCCTGCGTTACGTGTGCGTAGCGCCCGAGCAGCGTGCCGAGGTGTTGCGGCAGATCCTCGATATCTTCGATGGGCAGCGCACTGTGTTAGTCGTGTTCAGCGAGCGCGAGTTCGCTGGAGCCGGCCGCGACGTAGGTGCACTCGGGTATCCTGCTGGGGCCGGTGCGCCGGAAGTGCGGCTCGGGCTGCCGGAGGCTCCAGTGGACCTCGTGGTGCTCTTCGAATTGCCAGCCTCAGCGGACGTGCTGAGAGATGCGCTGTCCATCGGCAGGAGGGTGGTGGCGCAGGTCCCGCCGTCTCGCCTGGCGTGGTTGCGAGCCATGACCCCCTCGTTGCGCCCGCTGGCGCTTCCTGGGGCCTTGGAGCGCGGTCGGGCTGCCCTGGGAACGCTGAGGGAAGAACTTCGGGGTGTGCTGCGTTCCGGGCGCTACGCGCCGTACTTGCTAGTTCTGGAGCCGCTGTTCGACGAGTTCGATCCTGCCGAGGTGGCGGCTGCTGTGCTGCAGTGGTCGCGGGAGTCGGGTGCGGCCGATTCGTCCGGTGCCGTTCGGGAGCGCGAGAAGGCAGTGGGCGCGCTGGCGGGCGAGCGCGTGCGCATTTTCTTGGGCGTGGGCGAACGCGACGGAGTGCGTCCAGCGGACATCGTGGGTGCCATTGCCGGAGAGTGCGGGATTACTGGCAACAGGATCGGTCGGATCGACCTCAGGCCGTCCCACAGTGTGGTGGAGGTGGACGCGGAGGTAGCGCCGCTGGTGCTGGAGCGGATGTCCGGTGCGGCCATTCGCGGCCGCAGGGTGATGCCGCGCTTGGACCGCCAGCCTATGGGGCGTAGGGAAGGATGAGCGCAGCCGCTTTTTCCGGCGGTTGGATCGAGGTAATCGCTGGGGTGATGTTCAGCGGCAAGACCGAGGAACTCATGCGCCGCGTCCGGCGAGCGATGATCGCTCGCAAGCGAGTGCAGGTTTTCAAGTCCCACCTCGACTCTCGTTATGCGGGGATCTTCGCTGTTTCCAGTCACGACGGCCGTTCGGTGGAGGCGATTCCAGTGGATTCGGCCTGGCAGATCGCGCAGAGCGTGGATCCAGCCGCTCAGGTGATTGCCATAGACGAGGCGCAATTTCTGGACGAAGGGATCGTCCCGCTGGCCAGCAGTCTGGCTGCCCGCGGCCGGCGGGTCATAGTGGCCGGTTTGGACACGGACTTTCGGGGCCAGCCTTTCGGCCCCATGCCACAGCTGATGGCGGTGGCCGAGGTAGTGGACAAGCTGCACGCCATTTGCGTGCTCTGCGGGGCACCGGCCACGCGCACTCAGCGCTTGATAGATGGCCGTCCGGCCAGTTGGGATTCGCCTACGATAATGGTGGGGGGCCGCGAGAGTTACGAAGCGCGTTGCCGCGCCTGTCACGTGGTGCGTCCCAGCGACGAGGCGCAGCAGTCGCTCTTCCAGCTACCTGGCGTCAGTAGTTAGGCGTCAAGCTCTTGAACAGCTGGGCCACGTCGAACCGCACCGGATCCAGTTCGGCGTAGCGGTTGTCCAGAAAGCGGCCCGTGGTCGGGTAGTAGGGTGGCGGGATCTGGACGACGCAGCGGTCGTAGCTGTAGCGCTTGAGGAACCCCGTACCGGAAGTCGTACCCACCGCACCGCGCCGCTCCTGTATGAGTCCTCCGGTCAGAAATAGGCAGCCCCGGCCCCAGTTTACAGTGCCGCAGTCGTTGGCATCGGTCGGCCCGCTGGCGTAGTTCTGCACGGTGAAGGACTCGTTGAGCGTCATGATGACGCCATGCATGTAGAGGTCTTTGGTGTCGTCGAAATTGCGGTACGAACCGCCGGCACTCTGTGGGCTGTTGATCGAGTTGTCGGCTACCACCATGTTGTTTCCGGCGATGATCCCCAGCATATCGTCGCAGATCCCGCTGGCCGGGTCGGTGGCGTAGCGAAGGTCGTCTACGAGCACGATCGTCTTGGTGGAGTACAGCGTGATTCGGCCGCGCAGCACGCCACTTATTCCCACCGTGCCGTCCACGTAGATCACCCCTTTGACGTTAGGGTTGAGCGAGCGATGTAGAGGAAAGAGGTAAGCGGCATCGTAGGGTCGCTTCGCTAGGAGCCGAGCGTCTATGGAGCCCGGCCAGGCGCGCCATGAACCCTTGGTTCCAGAGGCTGTGAACGTAGTCGGGTCACCGCCTATCTGGCCGGCCGCGTTCCCGCCCATGGCGTTGCGCTCGATCGCTACCAGGTGAGGGTCGCCGCCCGGGAAGCAGCGGTGCGGTGGCTGGCCCGATGCCAGCGATTGCGACATGATCTGATCCACGCTGAGGCCAGCGTGGTTGTTGGCTTGCGTCGTGGTCATCCCGCCGGCCACCCAGAGAGTCCGTGCCCAGGCACCGTTGCCGCTAGTCGAGTGGGTGGCCGCCGGGAAGAACTTCCAGAAGTAGTTGGTACCGATGAGAACGCGGTGAAAATCGCCGCAGTTCTCGGCGCTCGTTTTGGTGGTGGTCCAGTCGCCGCGCAACCAAGCTGTCTGGCCCGAATTGGCTTGGTAGATACGCACGAAGCCCTCGTCCGGATCGGTCGAATCGCCGTCGTTGTTCAAGTCCACGGCGACGAACTCCAGCCGCATGCGAACCGTGGTTTCGTCTCCAGTGGTCGGGGCGGTGAAGCTGAGATTCCCGGACGCAGCATACCCCGGCAGCTTGCTCAGCGCTGTGATCGTGGGAAGTTGGATCGGCTTGGCGCCCGTGGTATAGCCCTTCTTGAACGTGCCGTACTGCGGGTTGATCACCGTCTTGGCCGTGGTGACCTCGTCGTTGAAGGTAGCACCGGTACTGTGAATGGTGATGTTGTCGTTGGTCCACACCGGCCCCCAGATCACGTCGCCACCGCCGAAGTAGATCGTAGTCCCGTTAGGCATGACCTCGATGTCGGTCCAATAGGAGTAGCGCGCGAAACTCTCCTGCTCCAATTCCAGGCGACGCACGAAGCGAGCGTTCCTGGGCCCGATCACCTCGGCCACCACGCTGGCGTAGCGGCCGAACTGACCAGTGGTCGAACCGGTCGGACCCGCCCAGAGGTTGTAGGTGATACCGGGAAGCACGGCGCCGCTAGCATCGCTCAGCGTGCCGCCGGTCACCAAGGTGCGATAACCGGTGTCGGGGAGCGCCGAGGGATCGTTGTTTATGAGACTCTTCCCGATCTGGAGCGCTCCGTCAGCTGCGTAGCGCAGATCCTTCTCTCGTTCGGCCGTGCGACCTATCAAACCAGCACCCATGTTCAGGTAGATGGCAGCCGCAGCGAGAGCAGCCATGGCCAACGTGAGCAGGAGCGACAGTATGAGCGCAACACCGCGGCGGGCGCGCAAGCGCCGCCCAACGAAAACGCGAGCCATCTCGGTACCTCCTAGTGCTCTGCCCATGATCACGGCACCACCACTGCCGCCGAAACAGTCATGCTGGACGAGGCCGGCGTGCAGTCCAGCGCAATTACGCCGTAGCGATACGACTCTCCCGGCACCACGTCGGTGTCCGTGAAGGTGTAAGACGACAGCCCCGCGGCTACGCTGGCTAGTGGCTCTCCGAATGTCGGGTCCGAGGCCAACCGGCGGTAAATGCCGTAGCGCTCCACGTCGCGCTCGCCCGCTCCTTCGTCACCCGATCGGTTCCAACTCACGATCACCGACGGAGTGCTGTTCGCTGTCACGGTCACGCTGGTTACGGGAAGCGGTGCTTCGCCACAGGTACTTGCCCTCACCAAGCCCGCGTTGGTCAGGCGGACCGAACGCTCTTCGTAGCGCGTCGCATCTGGCGAGCGCGGGTCTCTGTAGACCGCAGTGAATCGAATTGCCACTAAGCGCACGCTGTCTACCAGCGCCGACTTACCCGTGTCGGCCGGCGAACCGTGCCAGCCATTGAGATGTCGCATGGGGAGCGTGCTCTGCGGGATCTCCACCAGGGCTCCCGTCGTGTTGGTCTTGAAGTAGCGGAAAAACGGCTGGGTGGAGACGAGCTTGATACCGCGCGCTACGACCCGCGGCGTGGCATCGTTCACACGGCGCATCAAGCGGTGAAGCCCACTGGCTTGGGGATCCGGTTCCACGTAGTACGTGATCGTCTCGGCGCTACTGGGCACACCCGGGCTCTGCCAATAGGCACTGTCAGGGTAGGTCCAGGAAGGCGTGTTCGGGAGGGAGATGCGCCGGGAGGGCCAGAGCAGCCCCACCTCGGCGTTAGGCGCGTCTGGGTCGTAGTAGACGGCCCCGAAATCCCCGGAAACGTTGCTCGTCAGGTCCGCATTGAACGACAGGACGCTGCCTCCCACCGCCACCAGCAGAGGTTGGCGAGCGACGACGCCGACTCCCGCCACGCGCAGCTCGCGCTCCATCTGATCCAATGCGAAGTTCACCGACTGCTGAGCGTCCAGCCGCCCTGCCTGCGCCGACAACGATCGGCTGTGAGCGACGAAGAACGGTATGGCCGCCGCCATGGCGATCATCATGACCGTCATGGAGATCAACAACTCCATAAGGGTGAAGCCGCGACGGCGACGACTGGCGTATCTCTTCATGATCAGTAGTCCGCTATGATCGTGGACTTTTTGACGACGACGCTCTTGGGCACGGCAGGCGTACGCACCGTCACCGTCACGATCTTGTAGTCCACCGTGTCGCTCGGAGCGCCGCCCACGCGCCTCACTTCAGTCCAGCGCGCAAAGCCCGGGTAGCCGGGGATGTTGGTTTCGACTCCCGCGTACAGCGAATCGATCTTGCCGTAGCTAGGCGCAGTCTTGACCTGCTCGAAGCGATCGCCCACCAGGTGCAGCGCCTGAGCACGAATGCGCTCGTCGAAAACGCCTCGCGTGAAGGACCGGAAGTACTTGGCCGCCGAGAATACGGCAACGGCGAGTATCGAGAGCGCGATCATCGCCTCGACGAGCGCGAAACCACGGCGTTCGCGCCGCGGGCGCCGAGCCTTCGTTTTCCTACGCTCGCTCCTCGTCACATCGCCCCCGCGCGCCAGGTGTTGTTCACTCGCTTGAACCACTCGCTACGACCGGTAGCCTGCGCGACGGTCACAGCGCGCCATTCCTTGCCCTTCTTTCCCTGAGCGCTGAGATAGATCTCTATGTCGCCGCTGGTGGAGCCGTTACGGCGAAACGTCAGGCTGGGCATGTTGTTCACTTGCCGGAGTCCACTCCCTACGAGCGCGCTGCTGACCGCGCCATTCAGACCAGCCGGCGGTCGCTCGAAGCGCACGTTGTCTTCCAGCGGCCGCCACGTGATGCGCTCCCCACCGCCGGCCGAACCGTTGTTGTCGGCGTCCTCGAGAATGCGAATTCTCTTCCCTGCGGTGTCGAAGCTGACCACGATGTCGTGCTGTTTCTGCACCGACAGCCTCCAGGCCTGCTGCAGCGTGCTGCGCACTGTGCGAGCCGCCCCGTCCAAACGCATGGAGACGTAATTCACGCGAGGGAGCGCGAACGTAGCGATCGTGGCCATCACCGCCAGCGTGATGAGCAGTTCCACGATAGTGTGCCCGGTGCGGCTACCCGATCGTCCGGGAGAGAGGGCCGGACTGACAGGAGCCGACTTCATGCGGATATTCGAATCCGACGATCTCATCGTGTCTGCAAAGGTCGAAGCGCGCGGCAGCGCCTTTCGTGCCGCTGTGCGCTACCCTAGGGACGCCGCCACCCTCTCGAAAGGAACACGGAGGCGACACCGTAGCCGTTACGGCAGCTGCGCGCGCCGTCACACTGTGAGCATCGGACTCCACCCAGTGACGAGACCCGGTATCGGGGCGTCCTTCTCGGCGCAGCGGTACGTCCCTAGCCATTGTACTCGATGAGTATCGTCGCA
>DATMBI010000030.1:0-2121 GCA_035559375.1 Gemmatimonadaceae bacterium
TAACGACACAGCCGCGCCGGCGGCGAAGGGCCACCGCAGCCCGGCCAAACCGGCGATGGCGCTGGCGGTGAACGGTCCGATCACCCTCCCCAAGCTGGAAGCACTCTGGAACACGCCCAGAACCGCACCCCGCTCGCTAGCGCCTGCGGTGGCCGTGATCAAGTTGCTGATGCTCGGTACGAACAGCCCTCCCCCGATGGCGAAGAGAGCCAAGGGGATAACCGCACGACCCATCGAGTGGGTAAATGGGAGCACGGCCATACACAGTGCGGCGCTGGCTGCACCCACCTGCCCCAGAAGGTGCGGTCCGTAGCGCCTGGTGAGCGGCCCGATAGCGAGTCCCTGAACGGCCACCGAAAGTATCCCCATCCCTCCCAAGATCGTTCCGAGTTGCCGTGGCCGGATACCGAGCTCTGCCGCGCTCCACATCGTAAAGGTGCTCTGGAACATGGCTACCCCTCCTACCACCATGAGTGTGGCTGCTAGCAAGTCGCGCAGCACCGGTCGGGTCACGAGCTTCCAGCGGTTCTGGCGGGGGGTTGCGCGAGCCAGCGCTCGATGTTCCGGTCCGTGACTTTCGGGGAGGAACGCCAGTGTCATCAGGAACGCGAGTGCCGACATCGCGGCCGAGCCATGGGCCACGCGCGACAGGCTGCCGCTGTCGGCAGCGCTTCCCGCGAGGAACCCTCCGATGGCCGGGCCTACTATGAAGCCGAGTCCGAAGGCTGCGCCCAGCAAGCCCAGTGCACGCGCTCGGGCGTCCTCTCCGGTTCGGTCGGCCACGTAAGCGTATGCAGCGGCAATGTTTCCCGCCGCCAAGCCTGCCAGCAGGCGTGACGCGCCGAGCTGCCAGGCGCTGGATGCCGTCGCCAAAATCATGTAGGCCCCCGCATTCCCTAGCAGCGTGCCCAACAACACCGGCCGACGTCCTACTCGGTCGCTCAAGGCGCCCCACATGGGAGCACCCAGGAGCTGCCCTAACGAGTAAAGCCCGAAGAGAAAGATGATCCAAGATGGCGGCACCCCGAGGTGCTCTGCGAAGAAGGGGAGTACCGGGATTACCATCCCGAACCCGACTAGGTCCAGGAACACGATAAAGAAGAGCGTGGCCATACCGTGCTTAGGTGAAGGAGCGGGTGAAAGGTAGCACCTTCAGTAGGTGGAATGCCCTCGGGAATCGGCTAGTGGATTGCGCGAGAGGCGGTTCCCACTGCACCTTGGCAGCCGTCGCTGTACTTGGAGATGGAGATGCCCCCCAATCACTCGAGAGTCATGTCTGGATCGAGCGTAGTAGAGACATTCTTTGTCCGGACGATGCTCCTGTGGGCATTGCCCGGCCTGTTGTCCGGACAGCAGTCCGGCGGTCAGCGGAGCTGGACCGTGGACGATGTACTGGCTATGAAGGGGGTTGGCGAGGTGGCTGTAAGCCCCGACGGGCGCTGGGTGGCGTTCGTCGTGACGGCGCGCGACCTCGATGCCAATGCCAACGTGAGCAACATCTGGCTGGTGCCATCGGACGGTAGTGCCGCGGCGAGGCGGCTCACAGCTGGCCCGCGCACGGATCGGGCTCCGCAGTGGTCTCCAGACGGGCGTTGGCTCGCCTTTCTTTCGGATCGCGGCGAAGGTCGGCGAATGCAGGTTTACGGTATAGATCCCTCCGGAGGCGAAGCATGGCAGATTACACGCCACGAAGTGCCAGTGACTGCCTTCCGGATTTCTCCTAACGGCGAGCGCATAGCTTATCTCGCTCGCTCGACACCCTCGCGTGCTGAGCAGGAGTTGGAGAGGCAGCGCGGGCGGCCGATCGTCCGAGACAGTGCGTACGCTAGCGAATACACCCGGGTCTGGGTCGTGTCGGCCACCGGCCGAGAGCCGACGGATGGCCGTCTCGCCACGCCTGAAGGGCTCGACGTAACGTCGCTAGCATGGGGGCCGGACTCGCGCGCGCTGGCATGGTCCGCCAAGCCCACGCCGACGTTGCGCTCTCTAGCTGCCACTGCGGTCTATGTCCAGAGCGAGCCAGGGGCCGAGGCGCGACGGCTGACCAGCATCCCCGGTGACGAAAGGGTGGTTGCGTGGACAGCCGATCCGGGTCTCGTCATCGCCGCCAGCGGCGAGGCG
>DATMBI010000031.1:0-2916 GCA_035559375.1 Gemmatimonadaceae bacterium
AACGCCACCTTGGCATCCACGACGATCTCGCGCTCGCCAGGCAAACGCACGATCAGGTCCGGGCGCTGACGGCCTGCTGCTGAATCGACTGTCACCTGCTCGGTAAAATCGCAATGGTCGGACATCCCCGCCAACTCGACCACGCGCTTCAGCGTCAACTCGCCCCAGCGCCCGCGTACCTGCGGAGTGCGGAGGGCTGTGACCAGGTTCGCGGTTTCCTTTTGGAGTTGTTCCTGCGTGGTGGTCAGCGTCTTGATGTACCCCTCCATGCTCGTGTAGGCCTCTTGGCGGCTCTTCTCGAGGCCGCGGATGTGTTCGTCGAACTTTTGAAGGGATTCGGCCAGGGGCTTGACCAGCCCGTCGATGGCTTCCTGGCGTTTCCCAAGGTCGCCTTTGGCCTCGGCAAGAACCTTATCGAAGGTTTCCTTGGCCAGTGTCACAAGTGCTGTCGTGCTACTGTTGAGCGTGTCGCCCGCGATAGCCTTGAAGGTGTCCGTGAGCTTGGCCTTCGCATCCTCCAGCAGATTTTTCTCTTCTTCCAGACGTTGCCTAGTCTCCGCCAGTTGAGTTTCGGCCTTCACCCTGGCACTGCTCTCAGCGGCGAGTTGGTCCCTGAGCGTGGCAACCTCGTCGGAGGCCTGCTGGTTCTGCGCGCGCAACTCGGCCACGGTGGCTTCCAGCCCTGAGGCTCGCCCCTCGGCTAGGTTCGCCCGGCGCTCGGATTCCTCCACCTTGGCTATCAAGGATTTCGTGACGCGGGTGGACGCGATCAGCCAGGCCGCAAGACCCCCGATCAACAGACCGGCCAACACGCAAATGGCGTAGATCACGGCACAACCTCCCTCTCAGACTTGATGCCGATGGCCACCTTAAGCTGGCCATGACGGGAGGCACGCCGTCCCACTCGCTCCAGCCCACCCGCGCCTGCCGCGGGGATCGACTTTTCCCGCGCCGCGTGCTTCGACCCTTCGGCAATCGGGAAGTCTACCTCCGCCAGACGTCGACAGGATCCGGGAATCATAACCGCTCCGTGCAATTATTTGCGCGAGCGCAAATCGGATAACCGCGCGCGGTTATTTTATGCGCGGCGCTCATACCACGCCCCCTTCTTCGTTCCATGCCGAGTCAGCAGGCCGCGCTCCGTGAGCCGGTGGAGTAACCGGTAAGCCTGGTCGGGTGAGAGCCGGCACAACTCGGCTACCTCAGCCCGGGTGATCCGCCCCTGCTTGTGCACGTACTGGAGCACCATCTGCTCCTGCTGCAGCGGTTCGAACCCCCGCTGGCGGATGTAGGCGGCCTTTTGGCCTAAGCGCCGGTAGGCGGCCGCAGAGAGGTGCCAGAGCCGTCCCTTGCGCTCCCCTCGCGGCTCCACGAGGCCGGCCTCGACCAGACGCTGGAGCCGGCTACGTGCCTCTGCTTCGGGCTTCTGAATCAGTCTTGCGGCGTCCGTGGTCATGAGCTGGCGTTCGAACCACAGATGGTTGAGGATGAGCAAATCGTCGAGAGAGAGAATGCGGCCTGCTTGATTCTCCTCCACCACGAGCCGAACAAAATCCAGATTGGCCTTGCCGCCGGGCAGAATCAGCACCACACCGCTTTCGTTACTGCGGTCATAGCTTGGCGCTGGCCGCCCGTTACGCAGCTGCTCGAAGAAAATCGTGTCAATGCCGCGGGCGGTGCGCTCGACGACCCCCGCCCGCTTGAAGGCATCGGCGAGAAGCGGATTCCGTGGCCGAGGTGGGGTCACCAGTAGGTTATCCAGCCGTATGCCCTCGGGGAAACCGCCGGGGTTCGAAATTTCGATTCGGTCGTCATGCCACTGGACGTGGACCGTACCGAGTCGCGTGTAGTCGCGGTGGATCAGCGCGTTGGCCACGCCCTCACGGAAGGCAGCCGGGGGATAATCGGGCACACCGACCCGGAGCAGACCAACCATGAGTTCCTCCTCCCGGTTGCGGGCGCGGAAGCGCGCGAGCAGTTCTTCCATGATGCGCAGCAGCGGCCAGCAGAAGAAGTCGTTCACTTCTACACGCTGACTCGCCAACACCTGGAAGGCGGCCTCATGGGTGGGCAACAGGCGGCGCAGCGCCTCTTCGCGCCCGAAGAGAAGAAGCCCTAGCACGCGGACCGCCGAGACCTCGTGGTTCGCCTGCACAGCCCCGAGCGCCTTGGCGAGTTCGACGTCCGGCAGATCCAACAGCGAGGCATCGCCCCGACCGTGACCTTCCCGGATGAATCGGCGAAAGCGTTCGAACTCGAGCGGGTCAAGATCGTCCCATCGCGCCTCGGGGACAACGAGGGCCGAGTAATCGAGCAGTCCCCGGTCGGCCTGAAGGGCCAGCGTGTCGTGAAAGTACATGGGCAGGCAAGCGGGTTTGCCGTCTCCGCCGATCGCGCGGCGCAGGTACTTGCCGTCCGTCGTCCCCACGGGCGCTTTGAGAGCCGGGACCTCGATGGCGATGACGTCTTTGCCCTCGAAGGAGATCACTTCCACCCGCACCGAAAGCGCAGGTCGGGTCCGGTTCGCGATCAGCGCCTGTACGCGCAGCGGATCAGTCCTGTCGTGATGACGTGGTCGGGCACCGGTGATACAGCCATCGTCCTCGATACCGAGAAGCAGCCAGCCGGGACGGTCCGAGGAACGGTTGGCCAGACAGACCACTGCCTCGACCAGTTCATTGTCCGAGACGGAGTGCGTGCGCTCTCCCTTGAACTCCACGTCCAGGGATTCACCCGCTTGAATCAACTCCAGGAGTCTTTCGGGCGTCACGCGCTCTGCCCTCCATATGGCGGCGATTCTTCGCGTATCTGCATCGGTCGGGTTAGGACATCCACCGACAGCCAGTAGTGCGCCACCTTGGTGACCTCGTGCCACTCAAAGCGCGCAGGGTCTTTGATCGAACGACTGATTGGAAG
>DATMBI010000032.1:0-2506 GCA_035559375.1 Gemmatimonadaceae bacterium
CTTCGACTCGCGGCGGGAAATAGGGCGGGACAGTGTCCAGATGAGTCGAGAACGTGAGCAGGAACTCCGCACCCGGATGCGCCAACACGCAGTCGCGGCCTGGCGCGACCGGGATGCGTATTACCTCCCAGCCGTCAGAGCGGAGCAGTTCGGCGGCCAGTTCCATGGCCTTCCCCTCGGCGCCCGAGAGTGACTCCACGCGCACCAGTTCAGCGGCCAGCTCGAGGACGCAGGGTTCGTTCATCTGCGGCTCGCGGCCGCTGGCGTAGGCCGTCCGCTTGTAGGGCCGAAAGCTCGTAGCTCGAATCGGATCATGGAGGCGCTAAATTACCAGATGCGCCACACGGATGCAGCCCACTCGTTCCGCCGGCATAGGCGCACCGGCAGTTGCCAAGAAAACATATGAACCATCCCGATACCTTCGCTGCCCGCTCTACGTTGGCGGTAGGCGACCGCCGCTATACGATCTTCCGTCTAGACGCTCTGCAGTCGCTACCAGGTTCGACAGTGGAGCACCTGCCCTTCTCGCTCAAGATTCTGCTGGAGAACTTGCTGCGCGGCGAAGACGGAACCTTCGTCAGATCGGAAGACATCGAGGCTCTGGCTCGCTGGGACGTCCGTTCGCCACCAGAGAAGGAAATCGCCTTCCGTACCAGCCGAGTGCTCCTCCAGGACTTTACGGGCGTACCGTGCGTCGTGGACCTGGCAGCGATGCGCGACGCCATCGTAAGGCTGGGCGGTGACCCGGCGCGTATCAACCCGCTGCAGCCAGTAGATCTGGTTATCGACCACTCGGTACAGGTAGACCAATACGGTACCGAGGCTTCTTTTCTCATCAATACCCGGCTGGAATTCGAACGCAATCGCGAGCGTTACGTCTTCCTGCGGTGGGGACAGAACGCATTCCGCAATTTCCGAGTCGTGCCGCCGGGTACCGGGATCTGCCACCAGGTGAACCTGGAGTATCTAGCGAAGGTCGTCTTCACCGAAGAGCGCGGCGGCGAAACGTTGGCGTACCCCGACTCGCTCGTGGGTACCGATTCCCACACGACCATGGTGAACGGCCTCGGCGTAATGGGCTGGGGCGTGGGAGGTATAGAGGCCGAGGCTGCCATGCTCGGTCAGCCGGTCTCCATGTTGGTCCCCGAGGTGGTAGGGTTCAAGCTCACGGGACGCCTCCCAGCCGGCAGCACGGCCACGGATCTCGTGCTCACTGTTACCGAGATGTTGCGCAAGAAGAAGGTCGTGGGGAAGTTCGTGGAGTTCTTCGGGCCAGGGCTGTCCACGCTCTCTCTCGCCGACAGAGCCACCATAGCCAACATGGCGCCGGAGTACGGGGCCACGATGGGATTCTTCCCCGTGGACGAGGAGACGCTCAAGTACTTGCGCCTAACGGGCCGTTCGGAAGAGCACGTGCGGTTGGTAGAGGCGTACTGCAAGGAGCAAGGGCTCTTCCGCACCGACTCGAGTGCGGATCCAGTTTTCGCTGACGTGGTGGAACTGGACCTCAGTACGGTCGAGCCTAGTATCGCCGGCCCTAAGCGCCCGCAGGACCGAGTGCCACTCAAGGAAGCGAAGCAGAGATTTCAGGAAGCGCTGGCCGCGGAGCTGCAGCGTTTGGCCGGCTCGCGTAACCCTGACGGCGGCGACAAGAGTCTGGCTGTCGAGGTGAGTCGGATGAACGGCGAGGGAGCAGCCCAGGAGCATCCTGGGGTCCGTGTTCTCGTCAACGACGAACATGTGACCTTGCGTCACGGTTCGGTGGTCATCGCCGCTATTACGAGTTGCACCAACACGTCCAACCCCTCGGTCATGCTAGCCGCGGGGCTGCTGGCTCGCAAGGCGGTACGCAGGGGTCTGCGCACGCCTTCCTGGGTCAAGACTTCCCTAGCGCCTGGATCCAAGGTCGTTACCGACTACTTCGCGCGTTCGGGGGTGTTACGCGACTTGGAGGAGCTAGGCTTCGCCGTGGTCGGCTACGGTTGCACGACCTGCATCGGTAACTCCGGCCCGCTGCCGGAGCCGGTGGCCAGCGCAGTGGAGCAGGAGAAGCTAGTGGTAGCGGCTGTTCTTTCGGGTAACCGGAATTTCGAGGGTCGGGTGAACCCTCATACGCGTTTCAACTATTTGGCATCGCCGCCGCTGGTGGTGGCGTATGCGCTGGCGGGTCGGATGGATATCGATTTCGAGTCGGAACCGATCGGGATCGGCGATATGGGCCCTGTGTACCTGAGGGATATCTGGCCGTCGCCGCAGGAGGTCGAGGACGAGATTCTGCGCAACGTGAAGAGCGATCTTTTCGAGCGCGAGTACGCCAACGTTTTCGAGGGCGACGACCAGTGGAAGGGGCTTCCCGCACCCCTGGGCGATCGTTTCGAGTGGGACCCACGCTCCACGTACGTGAAACATCCACCTTATTTCGAGGGGATGACTCTGGAGCCGCCTGGAGCGCGGCCGATATTGGGTGCGCGGGTGCTGGGTATGTACGGCGACTCGATAACCACGG
>DATMBI010000033.1:0-4331 GCA_035559375.1 Gemmatimonadaceae bacterium
GAGAACAAGTCGTTGCGCCAGGAGATCAAGCGCCGCGATCGTTCGTTAGGCAGCCGTCCTGTCGGGAAGAGTCGTGCCTGGTTGGAGGTGTTGCGGCTGGCCGAGACAGTAGCGCCTACCGAGTCGACCGTGCTGCTTTCCGGGGAGTCGGGGACCGGCAAGGAGGTGGTGGCGCGCTATATCCACGAGCTCTCGGCGCGCGCCGACGGCCCGTTTCTCTCCATCAATTGCGGTGCGTTACCCGAGAGTCTTCTGGAGAGCGAGCTGTTCGGGCATGTGAAGGGTGCGTTTACGGGTGCGGTGCGCGACAAGATCGGTCTTTTCGCGGCGGCTGCCCGGGGGACCTTTTTCCTGGACGAGATCGGCGAGACTACGCCTTCCACGCAGGTCAAGTTGCTGCGGGTGTTGCAGCACCGCCAGGTGATACCGGTGGGTGCGACGGAGCCCGTTCCTATAGACACGCGTCTCGTCGCGGCTACCAATCGCGATCTCGAGGAGGAGATGCGGCGCGGGAACTTCCGGCAGGATCTCTACTACAGGCTCAACGTCATTGCGTTGCACCTTCCGCCGCTCAGGGCGCGCCGGGACGACATTCCGTTGCTCGTGGATTCATTTCTGCAGAAGCTTGCCGAGCAGCGTGGTGGCGAGCCGAAGCAGCTTGCGCCGGCCGCTCTGGAGGCCGTGCTCGAGTATTCCTGGCCCGGTAACGTGCGAGAGCTGGAGAACGCGTTGGAGCGTGCCTGGATTCTGACCGAGGGAGAGGTCATCCAGCCCGAGGCGTTGCCTGAGCGGGTCGTGCGTCCGGCGCCCGTTAGGCTGGTGGACGAGCGGCCGCGTGTCAATCCGACGCTGGATGTGATAGAGCGGGCCTACATCATGTGGGTTTTGGAGAGCGAGGGTGGTAACAAGACGCGGGCCGCGGAGACTTTGGGGATAGATCCTTCGACGTTGCACCGCAAGCTAGCTCGTTACGGGGTAGGTGGCTGATCGTTGTGGTCGGGGTGGCAGAGTGCAATGGCGCTAGCAAAACACCAGCGGTCGCGCGGCGCTACCGCAGATGTCCAGTTCCCATAACTGCATATGTTGCAACGCGTTAGGAGTTTGCCCCCAGTGTGGACCGGCTATTGCTATTGGCAAGTGTGGCCCGAGTTCGCTCGAGCGATTGTCGTCCACCTGTAACTGGCATCCACACGGAGAGCAAAAAATGAGGAACACGATTCGCAAGGGTTTCACGCTGATCGAGCTTCTGATCGTGGTCGTGATCATCGGCATTTTGGCTGCGATCGCGATTCCCAAGTTCGCCAACACGAAGGAGAAGGCGTACATAGCCGCCATGAAGTCGGATCTGCGCAACCTGGCAACCGCGCAGGAGGCGTATTTCTCGGACAACCAGACCTACGCCGATGTCAATGCCACGAATCCAAACGCAGATCAAGCGACCGGATTCGTTCCCTCGGCCGGCGTGACCGTACAAGGTCAAGCCGATGGTGGGCAAGGCTGGAGCGCCACGGCTACGCACAGTGGTACGACTAAGCAGTGCACCATTGCAGTAGGGTCGGTCGCACAGCAGCAGAACGTTCCGGACGGCGAACCTAGGTGCCAGTAACCTCACCGTAACCTCGTAGCCTCGTCCCACAGTTACGAGGTGGAATGGGCGGCGGCCCCACAGGGCTGCCGCCCTTCCGCTTTTCCGCCATCCCACGCTGCGCGAACGCAGGACCCAGCATGCGCTCGCGCGATGACGAAGCCGCCACGACGCGAGGCGATCCTGTGCACCATGAAGAACCGACGCCGCGGACTCACGATCGTAGAGATACTGGTGGCCACCATCCTCCTAGGCGTGGGCATCGTCGCCATAGCGGGAACCGCTGCCGCTGTGGCCCGGCACACCCGCCTATCCCGCGACATGTACGCAGGCACTATCCTCGCCGCCAACGCGCTCGACTCGCTCCGAGCGCTGCCATGCGCCTCGGTCATCGCGGGCGCTGTTAGCGACGGCCGTGCCACCTTCAGCTGGTGGGCAACGGAGCGCGGCGGTGCCCGCCAGCTCCTCGGCCGTCTCGAAATACGGGGACGGGCGCAAGCACCTCGGCCCATCGTCTCACTGCTCCCATGCCTTCCATGAACGAGCCACACGCGGCCCCACGCCCGCAACGCCCCGGCTTCGCGCTGACGGAAGTCGTAGTCGCACTCGCACTGCTGGGCGTGGTGGCAGGCGCGTTGCTACGGGCTCTCGACCGGTCGAGCCGCTTCCACGCCACTCACAGCGTTGCCTCGGTCGCCCGGGCGCAGCTCGCCGCTGCTGCAAGGTCGCTAGCTCTGGAGCTCCGCACTATTGCGCCTGGCGACCTACTCGCAGTCGCGGACAGTACGATCACCTACCGCTCCGTCGTAGGGGTCGCGCTGGTCTGTGCCGCGACCGAAGGCACCTTGCTGCTGGCTCCTGCCGACTCGGGCGCGGCATCGCTCGCTCGCTGGCGTGCGACACCGCGTGCTAGCGACTCCGTATGGTTGTACGATGCCGCCAGCGACGCACCAGCCGGCAGCTGGTCGCCTAACGAAGTGGCGGCAGCGAGTCTCGCAAGCGGCGCCTGTGCTGCGTCGCCGTTCCGCCGAGGCCGTGCCTGGGAGCGGTCTCCGACTTGGCGACTCCTTCTCGCCGATTCGCTACCTGCCGCTCCAGCCCCAGGCTCACTGGTGGTGTTGTCGCGCGCGGCACGTTTCTCCCTGTACCGCGCCAGCGGCGGAGATGTCAACCTCGGCTGGGCAGACTGGAACAGCTCGAGCCGGAGCTGGAACATCGTACAACCTGTGGCGGGGCCGCTGGTCACAGTCGGGCGCACCGGCCCGTCTTCGTTAGGCAGGCGTGCCTTCGCCCGCGTCGCGGTCGGGAACGATTCGCTTCCGGTAGCTACGGCGCTGGAGCTCGTGCTGCGGGCGGAGGCGAACACACGGCGGGCGGACGGTACGGCGAGCCGCTACTGGCGCGACTCGGTCCGGCTCCGGCTAGCGGCGCGGCGACCATGACGCAGCAGGCTGGCCGTCCGGCTATCCGGCAGGAGAGCAGCGTCGTCTCTCGCTCGACGAGGCGCCGTGGCGTAGCCCTCGCGACCGCGCTTGGGGCGCTGCTGCTCGTAAGTTTGCTTGCAGTCGGCTCTATCGCCTGGAGTATCCACCTGCAGCGCAGTGCCACGGGCGCGCTGCACGAACTACGGGCACGCGAGAGCGCCGAGTACGGTGTGACGTGGGCGCTGGCCAATTGGCGGCGCGAATGGAGCACGAGTCTCGCGCCAGGCGAGGCGATCGAGGTTTACCGTGCCACGCCGATACCGAGCACCGAGGTGGCAGCGACAGTAGCGCGCGGAGCGGGTACGCTGTTCTGGATCGCCAGCACTGGGCAGGCTGGAATGGCCAGCCCGCGACGCACCGCGAGGCGCAGTCTGGTAGCGCTGGTGCGACTGGACTTGCCGAGTGAGCTTCCGCGAGCGGCGCTCACGGCGCTGGGTCCTCTGCGCGTGGCTGGTGTCGTCTCGGCTACCGGCAGCACGAGCGCCGCAGCCTGCGGTAGCCAGCAGGCTGCGCTGGCGCTCCCCGACTCGGCTCTCCTCTGTATCGGTTCGTGCAGCGGCGGTGGCAGCGTGACTGGTGATCCCGCGCTTCTCGTGGACCCGGCACTCGGCAGCGATGCCTGGCGGGAACGTGTCCTCGATCCACTGCGCCGCTACTTGTCGGAACGCGCTACAGTGGTGGGCGACACGGCGCCAGCGGTCCTCGCGACGCCGATTGGTCCGAGCGATTGCGCGGCTGGCGCAAGCGGTTCCGCGGGATGTAGTGGTACGCCTGTGGTATACGCTCGCGGCGACGTCGCGATAGAAGGAGATGGGCGTGGTGCGCTTCTAGCCGATGGGCGCGTAGAGCTGCGGAACGGTGCCAGCTGGCGTGGTCTGGTAGTGGCACTGGGCGGGCTATCGATCGGAAGCGGTAGTCGTCTCGTTGGGGCCGCGATCGTTCGAAATGGTGCGGCGTACAGCGACGTAGGGTCCGAAGCCAGTGTCGTGTACGAGCCATGTGAGGTCATGGAAGTGCTGCTCAGCGTTGCTCGTCCGCGAGCGCTGCCAGGGCGGTGGCTCATGGAAGTCTTCTGAGGCTCACCCTTCGCGAGTGATCTAGCTCACGCTTCGGGCAGTTGCCTTCTCGTTGCCCGATTGCCTGTTACGCGTGCCGCCGCCGGTCGTGTAAAGGGGCGGACCTCCCATTCACTCACTATTTCTGGAGGCGCGTTTCATGGCGCTCTTCGGGCGGAAGAAGACTACGGTAGGTCTCGACATCGG
>DATMBI010000034.1:0-4824 GCA_035559375.1 Gemmatimonadaceae bacterium
ATAGGGGTCAGCGCCTTTTGAAGGCTTCGACCAGAGCAGCCGCGGTCGCGCCGTCGGCACCCCAGGTCTGGATATCTAGCTGGACCGTGTTGAAGAGCGTGTAGTCGCTGCGAGGTTGGCGGCTTCGGTCCACGAGGCCGCGGACGCGGGCGGCCACCCGGTCGAGGCGAGTGCCGCGCTCCTGCGCTATCACGTGGAGTAGTTCCACGCAGCAGGCAGCCACCGAGGCGAGGAAGGCTTCCACGGGGGTGACTTCTTCGCCCGGGCAGCCGTTCTGCACCGGTCCGTCTATCACGAAGTGGTGGTGCCGGGCCTGGCAGAGGACCCGGCCGAAAACGTCGGTGGAACGAGCTTCCACTTCGTATTCGCGTATACTGGAAGGAGCGGTCATCGTCATTTCGATGGGAAACGGCGCTAACTTTACTGATGCGGACCTGGGAGTGACACCCCTTTTGCGGTGCTATGCCCGCTTGCATCGGGCGTGCCATCTCTCCAAGATGCGAGTAACCCTCTTCTGCGAGCGAAGGCGTGCGGCCGACGGACGTCAGTAATCCCCAGTATTACCACAGGGTAGTGGACTGCCAGTGGGCTTGTCCGGCCCATACGAACGTTCCCGAGTACATCCGGCTCATTGCGCAGGGGCGATTCACAGAAGCTTATATGCTCAACCGGGAATCGAACGTCTTCCCGGGGATTCTGGGTCGCACCTGCGATCGCCCGTGCGAGCCGGCGTGCCGGCGCGGACGCGTGGATGGCAAGCCGGTTGCCATCTGCAGGCTCAAACGGGTAGCGGCCGATTACAGCGACGATTTCCGCCATCTCTTGCCGCCCATTCCGCGCGAGAAGAACGGCAAGCGCATCGCGCTAGTGGGTGCTGGCCCTGCTTCGTTGACGGTATGCAACGACCTCATGCCACTCGGTTACGAGTGCGTGATATTCGAGAAGTTGGCTCGTCCCGGCGGTCTGATGCGTATCAACATCCCTGCTTTCAGGCTGCCCGAGCGCGTACTGAACGAGGAGATAGACGTCATACTAGGGATGGGCGTCGAGGTGCGTTACAACACGCCGGTGACGAGTATGCGCTGGCTTTTGGAGCAGGGTTTCGATGCCATCTTCGTTGGAAGTGGGGCGCCGAAGGGGAAGGATTTGGACATCCCGGGGCGGTACGACAGCGACAAGATCCACATCGGGATCGAATGGTTGGCCAACGTGCACTTCGGCCATATAGATCGAATCGGCGAGCGCGTATTGATAATCGGGGTCGGTAACACCGCGATGGACTGCTGTCGCACGGCGCGGCGCCTGGGTGGGCGAGACATCAAGGTCATGGCTCGTCGTACCCGCAAGTACTTCAAGGCATCGCCCTGGGAGCTGGAGGATGCGGAAGAGGAGGGGGTGGAGATCGTCGAGAACCATGCGCCCAAGCGTTTCTTGGTAGAGGGCGGCCGTCTCGTCGGGATGGAGTTCGAGCGGTTGCGGTGGTTCGAGGAAGGCGGAAAGCAGCGTAGCGAGGTTATCGACACCGTTGTCGTTCCCTGCGACGAGGTCATTCTAGCCATCGGCCAGGAGAACGCTTTCCCGTGGATCGAGCGCGATATAGGGATCGAGTTCGACCGGAACGAGATGCCGGTGGTGGATAGGGTGACCTTCCAGTCCACGCGTCCCGGCGTCTTTTTCGGTGGCGATGCAGCTTGGGGTCCGGAGAATATCATTTGGGCGGTGGAGCACGGCCACCAGGCGGCGATATCTATCGATCTGTACTGCCGCGGTCTCCCGCTAGATCAGCGCCCCCCGGTGGGGATGAATCTCGTCAGCGCCAAGCTGGGGATGCACTCGTGGCAGTACAGCAACGACTACTCTCCGGAGCCGCGCCAGCAGATGATCCATGCGGATCTCGAGAAACGTTTCCGGGAGTTGGCGGTGGAGGTGGAACTCGGGTTCACGCCGGAGCAGTGGAGCCGCGAGGTGGAGCGCTGTTTGAACTGCGATATCCAGACGCACTTCACGGCTTCGCTTTGCATCGAGTGCGATGCCTGTGTGGACGTGTGTCCGGTGAACTGCCTGACGATAACTGCCAACGGTGAAGAGGAAGAGTTGCGTGGCCGCCTTTCGGCTCCGGCGCTCAATCCATCGCAGGCGTTGTACGTCTCGGAGGAGCTTCCGCAGACGCGCAGGGTAATGGTGAAGGACGAGGACATTTGCTTGCACTGCGGGCTTTGCGCGGAGCGTTGCCCGACGGGGGCCTGGGATATGCGCAAGTTCGAGTTGTTGCTTCCGTACGCAGGGCGGCCAGCGACGTCGCGGCGAGCGCCGCTGCCGCTCGCGGTATAGGCACATCTACGTATTCGAGCGATGGGTATTTTTACTGGTGGGCGGGCGATCCAGGAGGCTGGTGCGACGAGCATCGAACGTCCTGCTGCAGTCAACGACTTCTCGTTCAAGATCGGAACGGTCAACGGGACTGGGTCGGCTTCGGCGAACGCGCTGCTCATGCAGGCCATCTTCCGGATGGGCATCCCTGTCGTCGGGAAGAACGTTTTCCCGTCCAACATTCAGGGCTTGCCTACGTGGTACGAGATCCGGGTGAGCAAGGATGGTTACACCGCGCGCACCGCTCCCTTCGAGTTGGTGGTGGCGATGAATCCAGCTACTTACGCGCAGGACATCGCCGAAATCCGGCCAGGAGGGTGGCTGCTCTACGATTCCTCGTGGCCGATAGCCAAAGGTTTGTTGCGCGAGGACGTCGCGGTGATCGGGATCCCGCTGGGGGCGATGTGCAACGCCACCTTCAGCGGCGATCGCGAACGTACGCTCATGAAGAACATCGCCTACGCGGGTGCGCTGGTGGCGCTATTGGACATCGAGATGGACGTGGTGCAGGGGATGTTGGAGGAGAAGTTCGGGAAGAAGCGGCATCTCTTGGATTCCAATTACAAGGCGCTGCGGTTGGGGTACGATTACGCCAAGGAGAACTACGACTGTCCGCTGCCGATCCGTTTGGAGCGAATGGATGCCACGAAGGGGCACATCCTGATAGACGGCAACACTGCCGCTGCTCTCGGTTGTCTTTATGCGGGCGCGACGGTGGGTGCTTGGTATCCTATCACGCCGGCGACTTCGCTCATGGAGGCGTTTCGTCAGTTCTGCGAGCGTTACCGCGTGGATCGGGCTACGGGAAAGCGCCGTTACTGTATCGTGCAGGCAGAGGACGAGTTGGCGGCGGCTGGTATCGTGATAGGGGCCTCGTGGGCAGGTGCGCGTGCTTTCACGCCTACTTCCGGGCCAGGGATCTCTCTCATGAGCGAATTCGTGGGGTTGGCGTACTACGCCGAGGTACCGGCGGTTTTCATAGACGTAGAGAGAGCGGGCCCGTCCACTGGGATGCCGACTCGGACACAGCAGGCCGATCTGTTGTCGCTGGCTTTTCTTTCGCACGGCGATACCAAGCACATCATGCTCTTCCCGGCCAATCCCGAGGAGGCGTTTTATATGGCGCGCGATGCCTTCGATCTGGCGGAGCGCTTCCAGACGCCGGTTTTTCTGGTGAGCGATCTGGACATCGGGATGAACGACTGGATGTGTCCGGAGCTGCGTTGGGACGACAGTTACCGGCCCGATCGCGGACTAGTGCTAGGGGCAGAAGAGTTGGAGCGAATCGGGAAGTTCTATCGCTACTTGGCTAACGACGGTGACGGTGTGGCGCCGCGGACCTATCCTGGTGTGCATCCCAAGGGGGCGTATTTCACGCGCGGTTCCGGGCACAACAAGTACGGTGCTTACACCGAGGACGCAGCCGAGTATCGCGAGGTCATGGAGCGTCTGGCTCGCAAGATTGCGGCGGCTGCGGAGGCGGTTCCTGCGCCTGAGTTCCGGCTCGTTTCCGGAGGGCCTTCGCGTACGGCTGTCGTGACGCTGGGGAGTTGTCGCGGGGCGGTGCTGGAGGCGTTGGATCGCCTGGGGGCACGAGGTGTATGGCTGGACTACATGCGAGTGCGGGCGTTCCCCTTCGGTGCTTCGGTGAAGGATTTCCTGCGCGAGCACGAGCGGATAATCGTGGTGGAGCAGAATCGGGACGGGCAGTTGCGTTCGCTGCTGCAACTGGAGTCGGGGTTGCCGGGCGAGCGCCTCTTGTCGGTGCGAGAGTACGGTGGCCTCCCGTTAGGTACCAACCAGGTTCTGGACGGCATAGCTGCGCATTTGGAGACTGAGTCATGACTTCGATAGCCAAGCCACGGGTGCGGCACCCGGGGCTACCTCGCAACGGCCTGGGGTTGACGCGCCGCGACTACGAGGGTGCGATGTCCACTCTCTGTGCAGGTTGCGGGCACGACTCGATCACCGCGGCGCTCATAGATGCCTTCTTCAGGCTCGACATACCGCCGCACCGGGTGGCCAAGCTGAGCGGGATCGGTTGTTCGTCCAAGACGACAGCCTATTTCATGAGCCAGGCGCACGGTTTCAATGCCGTGCATGGCCGTATGCCGGCCATCGCTACCGGTGTGAGTGCTGCCAATCGCGACCTGTACATCGTGGGTGTGTCAGGCGATGGCGATTCGCTCTCCATCGGGTTGGGGCAGATGTGCCACGCCATCCGCCGCAACGTGCGGATGCTCTATGTCCTCGAGAACAACGGGGTGTACGGTCTGACCAAGGGGCAGTTCTCGGCTTCGGCGGACATAGGTTCGAAGAGCAAGAAGGGTGAGCCAAACTTGCAGCCGCCGATAGATCCGGTGTTACTGGCTTTGACGTTGGGTGCTGGTTTCGTGGCACGGTCGTTCTCGGGCGACAAGGCGCAGTTGGTGCCGATCTTGGAGGCGGGGATCA
>DATMBI010000035.1:0-8809 GCA_035559375.1 Gemmatimonadaceae bacterium
AAAGGGTGGCCCGCACTGCCGTACCGGGCCGAAGCTCGATGCCGCAGGCTCGTGCGGCAAGAGTGATCTTGGCGCCGCGGAAGAAGAGCTCTACGGCAACAACGGCTGCCGCGGCGACGTGGAGCCACCACGGGAGACCGAGCTGCACACCGGATTCCGGCCAGTGCGCAGCGATTACGTAGAGTGCGACGGCGACTGCGCCTGCAAACGACGCAACCACCAGTATCCAGCGGCGTACAGACACTTGGTACTTGCAATGCGGCCGGGAGAAGATAGCTAAGTGCGCTACCGTGCAGCGGGCCCACCTTAGATCACCGCTCCAAACGCAGGCCGACCACGAGAGTGCGACCGGCTAGGAGCTGAAGGTTGTCGCGCTCGTTGCGCTGAATGTTGAGCAAGTTGTCGACTCGGGCGAACCAACTCCATTCGCGGCCCGCCGTACCGCTGGCGCCGACGTTGGGACGGATCAGCGGCTTGTAGTCGACGAGGTATGGTCGAAGATCCCCGCCCGCATTACCTTCGGTTTCCGTGGCAACGTAGCGCGCCCAGTCGTAGCCGCGCCACTTGCCGATGTAGGTGGCGCCAGCTGACCACTCGACACTTCCCAGACGCCAAGTCAGGGTAGTACTGCCAGACGCCACTGGTACTTCCGGGACCCGATCCCCGATGGCCAGTTCGCCTGCGTAGCCCGGGGCTAGTGCCGCTATCCTGCTATCCACCAGGCTAGCACTGCCAGCCAGCGCTAACCCGCCCAGACGCAAGCTCGCTTCGACCTCTATTCCCCGATTCGCGATGCGACCGACGTTCTGGTACTGAATGGCTCTGCTTCCCGAGCGTTCCACGATCACCGGTTGGACGAGACCACTAGCCGTCTGGACGAACGGAGTGACGGTTACCGCTAGACGCTCACCGGCGTAGAGCTCTACACCGGCCTCGAGCCCCTGTTGGACCTCGGGCTCGAGCCAAGGATTGGCCTCCTGTCTGTAGTTCAACGTGGCAATGGCCAATCGCGCGCTTGGCGCCGGGGGTCTGATCCCCTTGCCGTAGGCCGTCCGCAGCTTGAGCGTGCCAAGAGCGATGTCGCGAGTGTAGACAGCACCGATCATAGGAGACCAGGCGCGGCGAAACTGTTTGCCGAAACTGCTGTTATGGTCCGCCCGCACGCCGCCGGTGAGGACTACGCCTGGGACGGGGACGAGCTTTGCTTGCGCGTAGAGGCCACTGTTGTCGACTGCATCGCGATAGAGAGGTGCTGGTTGTTCTGAGTTGGCCAGGGGATCGCCGCTAACCAAGCGTTCTCGATCGAGTCGCGTGAAATCGGCGCCTGCGCTGAAGGTGGCCGACGCGTTTCTGATTACGACACTGAACGTGCTGGAGTAGCGCAGTGACACCTTGCTGCTCCGCTCTCCCGTAGCGCCTAGGAGCGCATCCGCTGCGCTGGCTGGCTCGCGCTGCGGTGGAATGGCGCCAGCGTTCCGGTCCAAACCTACCACCAGGGCTTGCTGCCAGTACGTGTGGTGGTGCAAGTCGAGCGTAAGAGCGTACGTCTCGTGTTGGATGCGTTGGCGCTCCAGTAGCGGCCGCACCTGGCCTGAGTTCGGAGAGGGGAGTAGTGGATTCGTCGGTGCGTCGAACTCGATATCGGCGTAGCGGAAGCTGCCTTCCACACGAAGTCGATCGCCGACATGTTTGAAGCCCCCGTAGAGTCCCCACTGACTCGAGCTTCCGCCCGCAACGGCAGTGCCCGCCGAGGCAAAACTGGCCCCGATTCCCGCGGATGCAGTGCCAGCCCCGGCAGACAACATCCCCGAGTGCCGCTGCACAGCGCTAGGTGCTCTCCTGTATCGGCTCTGTGCAATTCCGCCCGAAGTCAAAAAATCGAGCTGCGGTCTCCACGTGCTGCCAATGCTCCCGCGCCGCGTGATCAAATGCACCACTCCCGATATGGCGTCGGAGCCGTATAGCGCTGAACCCTGTGGTCCCCGAATGATCTCGATGCGATCGATGCTGTAGGGGTCGATGGCAAAGAGCATGGCGGGATTGGCTAACTCTGCGCCATCCACGTAGGTCTTGAGGTAGTTGGCGGTGAAAGATGCCGAGCCGCGAATGGACCCGATCTGTGCTAGCGGAGACGCGATGCCCAGGTCCCACACAACCAGGCCAGGGATTCCGGTCCGCAGGAGGTCTTCCATGGAAGCCCCCCCGAGGGCCTCTATCTGGCGACGAGTAATCACCGTCACGGCGCTCGGCAGCTCCCTTTCGGGGGCCCCCTCCCACGGTGTGCCCATCACGATTACACGGTCCATGAGCTGCGCTCGCACGGGTCGACTGGCAGGTGGCGAGCGCTCGTCGAAAGCGCGGCTGTCGGCCGAGTCTGCACTGCTGCTAGGAGCCCGCACCAAGACGACGTATCCAGATGGCGTGGCGACAGCCTCGACACCGGTGCCACGCAGCAGGTGGGCGAGCACCTCGCCTACTGGCTGCGCAGTGGCCGCTATACTCACTCGTCGAGCCAAGGGAACGACGTCGCTGCTGTAGGAGAGCCGGAGGCTCGCAGCGACCGCGACCAGCCGCAGAGCCAACTCCAACGGCACGTCGGCTGCGGTGACCGTCACCGGCCGGCTCAGCACACTTGTCGTCGGGTCGGACTGACTACCTGAGCGAATAGCGCCGTTGGATGCATTCTGGGCCCATGCCCGGTAGCTGGCACACTCGAGGAGCGTCGTCCCGAGGATTACGGCGCCGATCGCACACCGTCGCGGCGCCCGGAGACTCCTCATAAGCCTTACCGAGTCGGCCCTTCGCGCTCGAAGGTCAACACGCTCCCGGCCCGCGTCACGCGCACCCCCGGGACCGCCATGTCCAGCGCCTGAAGGCCGGCGTCGAGCAGCTCCAAGCCGCCTAGCTGGAAGGTGCCAGAGTAATGCAACTCGTCGGATCCCACGTTCAGGAAGCGAAACTCTACACCGTACCATCGCGCCAATTCGCGCGCCACCTCGATCAGTGGAGCGTCATCGAAGGTCAACTCGCCCCGAAGCCACCCGAGCAGCCGCTCTACGTCTAAATGGCTCTGACGCTCGATCGAACCCGTGCCCACGTCGAGCCGTGCTACCTCTCCTGCTTCCAGCCGTGCCTTCGAACTTGCACCTCGCTCTGCCTGGATCTCCACAGCGCCCTCGCGGACCACGACTCGGACCACGGAATCCGCCGCGCGAGCGCGAACCTCGAAAGCGGTACCGAGATCGCGAACTAGAGTTCCAGCCGCTATTACAGAGAAGGGGGCGGCAGAATCGTGCCGTACCTCGAAGTAGGCGACTCCGTCGAGCGTTACGGACCGCTCCTGAGCGAAGGTTGCGGCACTGTACGACAGCTGCGACGCCGGGCCTAGTACGACCAGCGAGCTGTCCGGTAGCCGGATCGCCTCGGTCCGACCCACCGGCGTAGCGTACGTCTCCAGCCGGCTGGATCGGAGGCCCACTTGCACCGGCGCACCGGGAGCGACCACCCGCCAAACTCCGACTGTAGCCGCGACGAGCAGGGCGGCTGCCATGGCTAGAGCGGCCGGCCTCGCGAAGTTGAACCAGCGTAACGTCGTTGCTGGCTCCAAACTGGTCGTCTCGTTCAGGCGTGCGGCCACCCGTGCCCACGCAGCGTCCACATCCACGGCGTGCGTGGAACGGCTAGACTCCCACGCTCGTTGCAATGCTGCGAGAAATGCGGCGTTGGCCGGGTCCAGAGCAATCCAGCGCTCGATCTGGGCGCGCTCCGACATCCCCGCTTCCCCAGCGAGATAGCGCGCTATCAGCTCCCAGTCCGGTATGCCGCCGTTCAAGTTACCGCCACTATCGACTTTTGTCCGCAATGAAGACACTCTAGACCGGCCCTCACCCTTAATCCGCCTCGTGGGTCCAGTTCTTACTCCACATTTTTTGCGCCACCGGCCCGCATACGTCAAAGATTCCTATCGGTGACCCCTGGCCGGGGACCTTTTTTCGATGCTACTTGGCGGTTCCATGCCCGACACGGACAGTCAGTTACTCTCGCGAATCAGAAACGGCGACGAACGAGCGCTGGAGGAGATCTTCCGGGCTCACTACGCTGCCCTGGTAGCCTACGTAGAGCGGCTAGTGCGATCGCCCCAGGTGGCAGAGGAATTGGTACAGGACGTGTTTCTCAAGTTTTGGAGGAAGCGAGCGGAGCTGGGGCCCATCGAGACCCTCAAGACCTATTTGTTCCGAGCTGCTAGAAACCGTGCGCTCAACTACCTGCGGCGCGAAAAGTTGGAGCGTCGCTGGCGGGAAGCGGCCGAGGTGGAGTCGCGCCAACAGGATCCGCCGGACGCCGAGCTGACCCAGAGTGAGCTGGCGGCCGTTGTAGCGGAAGCCATAGATCGACTCCCTACTCGCTGTCGTGAAATCTTTCTGCTGAGCAGAGAAGGCGGTCTGACCTATTTCGAAATAGCGCAGACGCTGGGATTGTCGGTCAAGACTGTGGAGACGCAAATGGGGCGGGCGCTCCGTGCTCTGCGGCTGGCGGTAGAACGGCTAGGGCGAGCGTAGGGGGAGGAGTCGTGTTGCGTGTCGGATAATGTGCCGGAGATCATGGACGACACGGGGGCTTTTATGGCACGGCGTCGATTGCTAGCGGTATTCGCTCTGGGCTTGGTAGTGGGAGGGGGAGCCTGTGTGGATTCTCCCACATCGGCTTCCAGTGTAGAGGAGAATCAGCTTGCGGCCAGCTTCGAGAATCTCTCTCGGGATCGAATTGCAGCGGGCGACACCGAGCAGGGGGAGGAATTCCGTTGGGCGGCACTAGCGCTGCGGCTAGGAGTGACTCCCACGCGCTTCGATGTGACGAGAAACGGTACTGCGGAGGTGTACAACGCATTTGTGCACGGAGCACGGTGGCCATCGGCGGTCATGGCAGCGAGACCGGGCACTCACCGCAGCTTCGTCGCTTGGAGAAAGAGCGACGACAAGCTGCAAGTCATTCTGGTTTCTAGCCATCTAGATGAGGCTCCCATACTGCATCCCTACAGCATGCGGTTGCTCCCAGGGATGCAACAGACGAGCCCGCTAGCGGGTGCGCACGCTGCCTATTTCGAGCGAGGCAACGGTGCTAAGGATTGGATCGGAATCGCAGGTCGGGCGAGGATAGTGCTCGAGTCTACGGGTGACGCGTGCAACGTCCCGAAGCCTTCCAGCGCTCCTGCGGGAGTGAGCTGCGTCGAGGCTCGATGGAGCGTCGCTTTCAACGCCACACTCGCGCCCGTGCGATCCAAGCCGCGCGATGTGGACGATCGGCTTCCCACGATGAGTTTGGTGGCTAGCGAGCAGGAGGTCGCAGGGGCTCTACTCACGTTCACTTGTCCTGTGCCCAGCAGCGTGCGCGGATGCGGTGGCTAGGGCGGTGAGTCCTTCCTGCCGATAACGAACGGGGCGCTACTGGTGATAGCGCCCCGTTCGCATCGAGCGGCTACTGTCCTGGCTGTCTGCCCTCTAGGATCGTCTTGATTTCGTCGCGTAGGTCCTCGAGATGAGCTCTGGCCTCTCGGTTAGCCGCTCTCGGAATGGCGCGTTCCAGCTCACCATCGAGCGCTCGGAGTTCGCTGCGGAAAAGCGCCCGTACATCGCTCGTTGCCCGCGCTGGTCCTGCGCCACCGCCGCGTCCGCCCGCTGGAGCAGTCGTCCCCGCGGCCGGCGCGGGCGGGTTGATCTTGGTTCGCACTATGCCGATGTAGCTGCGTTGCAGCTCGCGACGGAACGGATCGATCGTAACCGACTGGGCGGTCAGCTCACTGAACAGTCCGCTGCGTAGATCTTCGAGCAAAGCGCTCAGCGGATAGGCGTCGGCTGGATTCCTAGCTAGCGCTGCGAATTCCACCACGCGCTCCAGGCGCCGGTCGTTCAGCAGCGCATTGAGGACGCTGGTTTGTGCTGCGTTGATACGTTGGAGAGCGCCTTCCACCTCTATGCGTCTCAGAATATCGTCGCGCAGGAAGTATGTGGGTGTAGTGAAGGCATTTTCGTTCAAGAAGCGGACTGCTTCCCGCTGCTTGGCCGCTGGCTGTGGTATGTAGCGCGGTCCGTCTTGGCCTCCGTACTTCTCTTGTGCCTGCACCCCTCCGACGACTATCGCCACGTGGCGCATCTCTGTGGCCCACTGGTTGACCAGGCGCCCGTACAGCTCCGTCAGGTCGTCGAAGTCTTCACCCGGTTTGACGGTGGCTGGGACGAGGAGTGGAACGATTTGCTGGATGCTCTTGAGGCCCCAACCAGTAGCCTTGACCGGGTCTGCGTCGCCCACGGCCTCGTTCTGATCGCTAGGGTCCGCTCCGCGCGAATCGGACATGTTGAAGCGATACCAGGGTGTCCGGTCTTGCTCCCGAGACCACTTGTCTAAGGTGGGCCACTCGTCGTCAGGCGTCTTAGCGCCCGGGATTGGGGTGTAGCCCCACCTTATGGCGTACTTGTCGTACGGCCCCACTTTGGGGATGAGGTCTTCGAGGTCCACGCCGTCCTCGGGCTGGACCAGGTAGTTGAAGCGCGAGTAATCCATGATGGACGGGGTATGTCCCATCCGTTTGAGCCAGGTACGGCTGCGCAGCGAGTCCACGGGGTAGGTAGAGCTTCCCTTCTGATCGTGCTGCAGGCCGAGGGTGTGTCCCACTTCGTGGGCTACGACGTAACGTACCAGTCGTCCCATGAGCTCCTGGGGCCAGGGGTAGTTGAGGACGCGTTTGTCCAAGTGGCCCACCTGGGTGAAGTACCAGGCCCGTACCAGGTTCATGACGTTGTGGTACATGTAGATGTCGGCCTCGAGTATTTCACCCGAACGCGGGTCGTGGACGTTGGGGCCGACGGCGTTCTCTGTAGTGGACGGCAGCCAGCGTACCACCGAGTAGCGCGCGTCTTCTGGCGACCAGTCAGGGTCTTCCTCGGGGGTGGGTGGATCTTTGGCTACGATGGCGCGGCGGAAGCCGGCGGCCTCGAAGGCGGGCTGCCAGTCTTCGATCCCCTGTTTCACGTAAGGGACGAGCCAGCGGGGAGTGGCCGGGTCCACGTAGTACACGATGGGTTTTACAGGCTCCGAGATGGCGGCGTTCGGGTCCTTTTTTTCGAGTCGCCAGCGCACTATGTACTGGCGTTGCTGGGCGCGCTGTTCGGGTCGCGAGTAATCTATGTTCTGGGTGGAGAAGAAGCCGGTACGCTTGTCGAACAGTCGGGGCATCATGGGTCGATCGGGGAGCTTCACCATGCTCCAGTGCAGGACCACCGAGGCTGTGCCCGTTGGATCGCCACCTCGCCCTCCAGTGGGGGCCGGAGCTTGACCGCCGCGACCGCCAGCGCCCGCAGAGTACGTTAGAGTCGCTTCCACCTCGACGTTCTGTGGGAACGAAGCCACGTGCTCTATGAACGAGCGCGCCTGGTCGGGGTTTCCGGAGAACTGCGATCCCGGTCCGATTTCGTTAGGCGGCTGCGTGTAGAGTCGCGTGACCTCGATTACGGCGGCGCTATCCGGTCCGTAGGCTTCGACGTTGAACGAAGCAAGGATCGGCTCGTGGTTGGCAGCTCGTACGTTGCGGTAGATCGGCGTGTTGGAATCCGCCACTACCTGGTACGATACGCTTCGCAGGAGCACCCGGTGTTCGCGGCGCTCCCAGCGCAAGACCCTCGATCCACCGATCTGCTGTCCCGGGAGGGCGCCAGTGTTAGCCGGGACGCGGGCGGCCCGCGTGACCAGCAGCATCTCCTTGCCGAGGGCGCTGCGCGGGATTTCGAAGTACAAGCGCGACCCGATGCGGTGCGTCTTGAAGAGGCCGTCGCGGCTCTGGGCCTGGGCGGTAATCACCGTGTTGTACGGCCTGGGTCGCGGTTCCTGTGCTCCGCCAGGACCACCGCCTCGGCCTACCTGAGTGGTGTCTTGGGCGCCGAGCGGAAGAATGGCCGCAGCGGCTACAAACACGACGGACGAGAGAGGACGAATGACTTTCATAGGTAAACCACCGACTCGAAGGGATCCCTGGGAGTATGCCCGCGGCGCGGGCCTCTTTTGTTGTCTACGTACGAAACATACGAAACGCCGGTGCCGGCTGCTGATTTGGCACGTGGACCGGCTCTAGTCAAGCTCTTTCTGTGCGGTACGCGCGCAGTGTTGCGCTGAGCTCGTACAGATCCGCAAGTTGATTACCCGCGGCCCGTGGCGGGCCGGCCGGAGATGTACCGCTTCCAGGGGGTGTGCATGTTCTCGAACCGCGTGAGCGCCTTGTCGGCGAGGCGGCTTGTTGCGAGCAGCTTTCACCGGACAGGTGTGAGGTGTGGACTGCTGGCGGTACTCCTCTCGTTCTGGGCCGGTTCGCTCGAGGCGCAACGGCGTGGTAACCCGCAACCGCGGCCCGAATCCATGACGTTGGAGCGTTACGACCCACGTTCCATGCTGGTGGTGCCTGCGACCCCGGTGCTCCGAGCGAAGTATCCGTTCGTGGACGTCCATGGTCATCAGAACCTCACCATGCCGGACGAGCGTCTGGCGCAACTGGTGCAGCAGATGGACAACATCGGTTTGCGTACCATGGTCAACCTGAGCGGTGGCTGGGGCGAGCGCTTGGCAGCGCAGGTTCGCAACGCTAACGCCAAGTACCCCGGTCGGTTCGTGGTTTTCGCCAATGTCGACTGGAGTCGTGTAAACGAGCCTGGTTTTGCGGAATCGGCGGCACGGCAGCTCGAAGTGGACGTGCGCCAGGGTGGTGCTGCCGGGCTCAAGGTTTTCAAGGACTTGGGGATGGACATCTACTGGGCAGATGGATCGC
>DATMBI010000036.1:0-19891 GCA_035559375.1 Gemmatimonadaceae bacterium
ATTACCGATGATTCGCAATACACTGCCTGCAACCGAAACGAGTGGCCGAGCCCGGCTCGGCCACTCGGTCCGCGCCCTCGCCAGCGCCAGCGCCGTAGTGGTGCTGGGGGCGTGCGGCAACATTCTGGACGTAAAGAACCCCAACAACGTCGTAGAGGAAGCGCTCACCAATGCTGGCGCCGCTACCGCTATCGCCAACGGTGCTGGCGCGTCCGTTACCAGGGCGCTGACAGCTATCTACGCTCCGTACGGTGCCGTTACCGACGAGCTTACGTACGTCGGTTCGCGCGACGCCTATGGCTACGCCGACGCCGGTGAGGTAAGCGACCCCTTCAACGAGTTCGCGGACGCGGCTTACCCGTACGTGACGGAAGCTCGGTACACTACTTCGAACGCCGTCAGGCTGCTCAAGGGATTCGATGCCGAGCAAAAGCTAGCCGATCGCAACGATCTGGCTCGCGCCTACCTCTATCAGGCGATCATCTTCACGTCTATAGGCGAGATCTTCGACGACTTCGTCATAGACGCGGAGAAGACGCGCGCCGGCAAGCCGCTGGGCGAGGGCAACATGATCGCGGTATTCGATTCGGCGATTGCCCAGGCGACGGCTGGGTTGGCGATCGCTCAAGCCACCGGCCATCGCGACAACCAGATCCGGCTCCTCATGGTCCGGGCGCGCGCGCGCCACTCCAAGGCAATCTGGCAAAAGCTGAACGGGCCCAATGGCCAGCCGGTCAACACGCCGGTAGCGAATCCGCTCGTCTCGGATGCGCAAGCCGACGCCGACGCGGCTCAGGCCCTCACCCTGATAGGACCGGGCGTGGACTACAAGTTCAAGCTGACTCCGCTGTCACAGACGTTGGGCTTCCCGGTGGTAGGTAACGACCTGAACAACCGGCTAGAGCTGCGTGCCGGTGACAGCCAGCGCGACGTGCCGAGCAGTCTCTGCCGCGACGCTACTTGTGACCAGTACGTGATTCCGGGACCAGCAGGTAACACAGTATCCGCGGTGAAGTACCGCGACCCAGTGACCAATATCGTAGATCCGGTTCTCAGTGCTACGATAACTGAGTGCTGTATCAAGGGTCCCCAGAACGGGCAGGGCGATCTCGTTCCCCTCACGATGGTGTCGGCACGCGAGATGCTGCTCATCCGCGCCGAGCACGCGCTGGCGAACAACAACACCACCGCGTTCCGCGACTTCATCAACCAGTTGCGGGCGTTGAACGCCACTCTCACCCCGTACGACGGTGCCAATCCCGCGCCCGTCGAGATGCTCAAGCACTCGCGGTTCGTGAACCTTTTCCTGCAGGGAAGGCGGCTCATGGACATGCACCGCTTCGGTATCAAAGCCCAGAAGTGGCGGCCCACAGCGGAAGCCTACTCCAAGGCTTGCTTCTTCCCGATCATGAATATCGAGCGGCAGACGCACCCGGACGACTTCGTCAAGCCGCTATGCCGGCCGTGACGGCCTACTGAATTCGGTGCTTTACGCCAAGCGGGGCAGCCAGAAGTTGGCTGCCCCGCCGTCCTATTGCCGATGCGTATGCGGAAGGGGGGACTCGAACCCCCACGGGATCGCCCCACAGGATCCTAAGTCCTGCGCGTCTACCAGTTCCGCCACTTCCGCGGCTCGCTCCTGTGCAAGATAGCCGAAGCGGTCCCGGCGTGCAGGGGGAGCTAGCCCCTTGCAGGGCGGTCAGGGCGAGGGGAGATTCTGTGCCAGGCTGGCACCACCAACTGCGAGGAGACCCATGACGGCTGTATCCGCAGTTTTGCAGCAGACACCGTCTGCGGAAGAGTGGGGCGCGCGGCCGAGCATTGTCGTCGAGCCACCCGGGCCCAGGGCTCGAGCGATCGTGGAACGAGATCGCGCCGTAACGTCTCGAGCATATATCAAGGAATACCCACTCGTAATCGCGCGGGGTCGGGGAGCGATGGTGGAGGACGTGGACGGCAACCGCTACCTCGACTTCATGGGAGGGATTGCAGTGTGCAGCACAGGCTACTCCCACCCGAAGGTGGTGAGCGCTATTCAGGAGGCCGCTGCCAGATTCCTGCACATCTGTGGGTCGGATTTCTATTTCGACGGCATGGCCGCTCTCTGCGAACGGCTGGCGGAGCTCGCGCCCGGACCGTCTCGCAAACGCGTCTTTCTAACCAACTCGGGAGCCGAGGCCATCGAAGGCGCTATAAAGCTAGCTCGGTACGCGACGCACCGTACCGCGCTTATCGCGTTCAAGGGTGCATTCCACGGCCGGACCACAGGTGCTCTAGCACTCACCTCCAGCAAGGCTAAGCAGCGCGCTGGCTTCGGTCCGCTGCTGCCCGACGTGCACCACGTCGAGTACCCCAATCCGTATCGTGCTGGCTGCCACGGCGCTGAGTTGGTGGAACGCACTATCGCTGCTATCGAGGACGACCTTTTCGCGAGGCACTTGGATCCGGGTGACGTGGCGGCTGTGTTCGTCGAGCCGATCCAGGGGGAGGGCGGCTACATCGTGCCGCCAGACGGTTTTCTGCGGCGCCTACGCGAATTGTGCGATCGCCACGGCATCCTCCTCGTATGCGACGAGGTGCAATCCGGAGTGGGCCGGACCGGACGGATGTGGGCGTGCGAGTACGATGGAATCGAGCCGGACATTCTGGTCACTGCGAAAGGCCTGGCCTCCGGCATGCCGCTCGGTGCTTTTATCGCGCGGGAGGAACTCGATCGCTGGGAGGGAGGTGCACACGGCTCGACGTTCGGCGGCAACCCCGTCTCCTGTGCCGCTGCTCTGGTTACTTTGGAGCTAGTCGAGAGCCAATTGATGGCCAACGCGGCGCAGGTCGGGGCGGAACTCATGGCCGGGTTGTGCCAGCTGGCGGAGCGGCGTCCAGCGATCGGCGATGTACGCGGGCGTGGACTCATGATAGGTGTGGAGTTGGTGCAGGATCGGGAGGCCAAAACTCCGGCACCTCACCTCGTACGACAACTCGTGGAGCGCGCCTTCCGGCAGGGCCTGCTTTTGCTGCCTGCTGGCCGTAGCACCGCGCGTTTTGCGCCGCCACTCGTCGTGACGGCCGAGCAGGTGGCGGTGGCGCTGGAGATCCTGGACGGAATATTGGGCCAGCTCCAGCCCTCGTAGCGGCCGGCGCTGGCCCAGCTCGAGCACCTCCGCTTACGGCGCTCCCACTCGCACGTTCACGACGCGGGTGTTGCGCGCGCCGATGTTGTACACCAAGAGGCTGAGGTACCCTCCGTCCGGAACTTTCTGAAGCGCTTCTTCCAGGTCCTGAACACTCCGCAGCGGTCTCCGTAGCCCCGGATTGAGCACCTCGACCAGCACGTCGTCCTCGCCCAAGCGGTCGCGTGCCGGTCCGTCAGGATCGACGCTCACCACCTGCAGACCGCGCCGGTCCTCGGGTACGCGGTTGGCGCGCGCGTCCTGCTCGCTGAGTGTCTCTACAGTGATCCCTAACTTGCGGCTCAACGTGCCGCCTGAAGTGCCGCCACGGCCTTCCTCCACGGCCACAGTCGCAGCCGAGTCGGGAGCTTCTGCCAAACGCACGGTAAACGTCTTGCGCTGGCCATACCGCATGACCTCGACTTCGATGGACTCGCCCGGCTGGTGGCTGCGCACGATACGCTGCAGAGTACTCACGCGATCCACTTCGCGGCCATCGGCTCTCACGATGACGTCGCCTACTTCGAGACCAGCTCGCTTCGCGGGGGAGTCGTTCGAGCTGAAGGACTGTACGAGTACTCCGGTGATCTCCTTGAGACCGGCCACCGCCGCGTCTTCCGGTGTCACCTGTGTGATTTGCACGCCCAAAACAGCCCGCCGCACCCGACCGTGTGCGATGATATCCTGCATTACCTGGCGTGCGAGGTTGATGGGGATGGCGAAGCCGTAGCCAGCATACAAGCCCGTCTGGCTGGCGATGGCCGAATTGATGCCGATTACTTCACCTCGAATGTTGACGAGCGGACCGCCCGAATTGCCTGGGTTGATCGCGGCGTCCGTCTGGATGAAGTCGGTGACTGCATACGGATCGGTATTGAGACTGCGCAATTGCGGACCACCCCTTCCTTTGGCGCTCACTATCCCGGCGGTGACCGTGAAATCGAGGCCTAAGGGGTTCCCGATTGCGAGCACCCACTCGCCGATCTTTACCTTTTCGTCGTCACCCAGTGCCGCAACAGGAAGGTTCTGGGCGTCGATCTTGAGCACCGCCACGTCGGTAGTCGGATCGCGACCTACCACACGGGCCCGGAAAGTGCGGTGATCGAGCAGGCTCACAGTCACACGATCGAAGCCCTGGACTACGTGGTTGTTAGTCAGCACGTAGCCGTCGGGGCTGACGATGAACCCTGAGCCGCTGGCCTCCTGCGGCACGAACTGACGCGGATCGAACTGACCGAAGAAGTCTTCTAGCGAACCGGGAGGCGTCCGGCGCTGAAGCTGCTGTCGGCGCTGGCTGGTCCGCTCTGCCTGGATAGAAACGACGGCCGGAGTGACCTTCTCCGCTATTGCAGTGAACGCCGAGTTCAGCTGCTCGACGCTGGGCGGATTTACTGGCTCGCCACTACCCAGGAAACTAGCTGGTCTCGTCTGCTGTGCGAAGCTAAACGGGGTGCGATCGAACCCCGACGCTAGGATCAAGCCGCCCAAAAAGGCGCCGGCCACGATCCCAGCGAACTTGATTCTCGATAAAGAGGACGTCGTCATGGCAAGTCTCGACGGTTCTGGTTGACCTTGAATCTACACCAACTGTAGTACGCCAGTTCTGCGACTGGCGTACCACAGTGTTGGAGCGCGAGAACCGCCAGGGGGGTTGCCCGAACTACTTCTTGCTGTCGTCTACTATTTCGTAGTCGGCCTCGACCACTTCCTCTTGTCCGCCTCCCGCGGCAGTCCCGGCTCCAGCCGGCTCGGCTTCTGGCGCCCGACCAGTCGTGCCGGCCTGCGTGTACAGCGAACGACCGGCCTCTTGGTACGCTGCCGTTAGCTCTTCCAGCGCCGAGCGCACTTCGTTCATGTCGGCACCACGGTGCGCCTTCCGAGCCCGTTCCACGGCGCTCTCCAACCGACTGCGCATCTCGGGCGCGAGCCTGTCAGCCCACTCCTTGGAGTTCTTTTCCACCTCGTAGGCCAGGGCGTCGAGGCGATTGCGCGTATCGATCTCCTCGCGCTTTTTCTTGTCCTCCGCAGCGTGACGCTCTGCCTCCTTGACCATCCGCTCGATGTCCTCCTTGGAGAGCCCACTGGAAGCTTCGATGCGGATCTTCTGCTCTTTGCCCGTGGCCTTGTCACGTGCAGATACGTGCAAGATGCCGTTGGCGTCTATGTCGAATGTAACTTCGATCTGCGGAACGCCGCGCGGCGCTGGCGGGATGCCCGTAAGTGTGAACTTCCCGATAGTGCGGTTGTCGCGCGCCAGCTCCCGTTCCCCCTGCAGGACATGGATCTCCACCGTCGTCTGGTTGTCGTCCGCGGTCGAGAAGATCTCCGTCTTGCGAGTGGGGATGGTCGTGTTGCGCGGGATCAGGACCGTCATGACCCCACCCAGCGTTTCGATCCCCAACGACAGCGGTGTGACATCGAGCAAGAGCACGTCCTTCTGCTCGCCGGTCAACACCGCGCCCTGAATGGCTGCACCGATAGCCACGACCTCGTCGGGGTTCACGCTCTTGTTTGGTTCGCGGCCGAAGAAGTCACGGACGATCTGCTGGATCTTGGGGATCCGGGTGGAGCCCCCGACCAGGATAACCTCGTCTATGTCCTTGGGTTCGAGCTTGGCATCCTGTAGCGCCTGCCGCATGGGCGGAATCGTCCGTTGTATCAGGTCGTCCACGAGTTGCTCGAATTTCGCCCGAGTCAAAGTGTAGTTCAGGTGCTTGGGCCCCGACTGGTCGGCCGTTATGAAGGGCAGGTTGATATCGGTCGTCAGCGTGGACGACAGTTCCATCTTGGCCTTCTCGGCGGCCTCTTTGAGGCGTTGTAGGGCCATGGGATCCTTGGAAAGGTCTATCCCCTGGTCGCGCTTGAACTCCGCTACCAGCCATTCGATGATGCGCTGGTCGAAGTCGTCGCCCCCGAGGTGCGTATCACCGTTAGTGGCCTTGACCTCGAACTGGCGGGTTCCCTCCACATCGTACAGTTCCATTATGGAGATGTCGTACGTACCGCCTCCCAGGTCGAAGACGGCGACTTTTTCGTCTTTGCCGCGCTTGTCCAGGCCATAAGCGAGTGCCGCGGCCGTCGGCTCGTTGATGATCCGAAGCACATCCAAGCCCGCGATGCGGCCGGCGTCCTTTGTAGCCTGCCGCTGCGCGTCGTTGAAGTAGGCAGGCACGGTGATGACGGCTTTGGACACAGGATGGCCCAGGTAGTCCTCCGCCGTCTGCTTCATTTTCTGGAGGATCATGGCCGAGATCTCAGGTGGCGTGTACACCTTCCCCTGGATCTCGACAGCCGCCATTCCGTTGGGACCCTCGACGACCTTGTAGGGTACGCGCTTGATCTCTTCCGTCACCTCCGCCATGCGGCGGCCCATGAACCGCTTGATCGAAAAGATCGTGTTTTTGGGATTGGTGACAGCCTGGCGTTTGGCTATCTGCCCGACCAAGCGCTCTCCATCCTTGGTGAACGCCACCACGGAGGGCGTGGTCCGGCCTCCCTCCGAGTTAGGGATAACCACCGGCTCGCCGCCCTCGACGACGGCTACCACGGAGTTGGTGGTGCCCAGATCGATTCCGATTACCTTTTCCGGCATCGCGACCTCTCTTCAGCTTGGTTGTGCGCCGCTCGGGCGCAGCCCACTTTCTCTACAAGTCACAACGGTTTCTTACGCCGACCAGAGCTTACATGCCTACCGGGCCGACTACACAAGGGCTCTTGCAAAGATGGGACCGCCCCAGCTTGTCATTTTGGCGCGAGCCTTCCTTTGGGGAGCCGCCTGTAGGCCGCCGGATTGGCGGCAGTCGGCCAAGGCTCCTCTGTTCGAGGGACAGCTTTCACTTCACTGAAACGCATCGATGATTCCACTCGGCGACGAAAATCCCACGCTGCGGCCGCCCTACGCTACGTACGCCCTACTGATAGCGATCGGCGCGGTTTGGGTGCTGGTGCAGGGGGCCGGATTCGATGTAGTGCGGCTTGCGGCTTCTGTGTGCGACTTGGGTATGGTGCCGGGCGAGCTTACGCACCGAGCTCCCCTGGGGTCCGGTGTACCCATCGGGCCGGGAATGGCATGCGTGGTGGACGACCTTCCCATAAACAAGTGGACCCCGCTTACCTCTATGTTCCTTCACGGCAGCTGGGCTCACATCATAGGCAATGCCATCTATCTCTGGGTCTTCGGTGACAACGTGGAAGACAGCATGGGCCGACTGCGGTTCATGGTCTTTTATCTGCTCTGCGGACTCGCCGCCGCAGGTGCGCACGTGTTGGTGGATCCAGCATCCCCGGTGCCTACCGTCGGTGCGTCCGGCGCCATATCTGGTGTGCTGGGCGCTTACCTCGTGCTGTACCCGCACGCTCACATCAGGATGCTATTCTGGTTTCTCTTCTTCGTACGTGTGATCGTCTTACCAGCTTGGACGGTCTTGATTTGGTGGTTCATCACGCAGGTAGTGGCTGGACTTCCGGATCTCATGGCGGTGCGGCGCGAGGTATCTGGCGGAGTCGCTGTGTGGGCGCATGTGGGTGGCTTCGTGGCCGGGCTGCTCCTAGCGCGCTTCTTCGTGAACGAGCGGCTGCACCGGGCGCGCTTGGCCATGGAGGACTACTTCTGATGCACCTGGACGGCGACAACGGCCGCAGTGGCCGGCGCATGTGCCGTGTGGGGATCGACAGAGGTCGAAGTGCTGGAACATGACCTAGACGCGCTCGCCAGCCGTTTGCTTCGAGGGCTAGCGGCACGCGACTGGACGATGCCGCTGCTGAGCTCCAGGTTCGCTCCGTCGGCTGGAACAGTCAGAATTGCGGACTACATCGACCACACGCTTCTCAAAGCTGAGGCGACGGCACCTCAGATCGATAGACTGTGCGAAGAGGCGCTGGAGCATCGCTTCGCGGCAGTGTGCGTCAATCCAATCTGGGTATCGCGCTGCCACGAGCGGCTGGCGGGGAGCGGTGTGGCCGTGGCGAGCGTGGTGGGATTCCCGTTGGGGGCCTCGTGCTCGACCGTCAAAGCCTTGGAGGCGCAGAAGGCGGCAGCTGATGGGGCTTCGGAACTGGACATGGTGGCCTCCATCGGGCATATCAAGGGTGGCAACTGGCAGGCCGTGCATGAGGATATCGCGGCCGTAGTGGAGGCCGTTCCGGGTGTGTTGGTAAAGGTCATAATCGAATCCGCTGCGCTTACGCCAGAGGAGGTAGTGAAAGCCTGCGTAGCGAGCCGCGCGGCTGGGGCGGGTTATGTCAAGACCAGCACCGGCTTTCATCCTAGTGGTGGTGCCACAGTCGAAGCTGTAGCTCTCATGCGCTTGACGGTGGGCGAGGAACTCGGCGTCAAAGCGTCGGGTGGGATTCGAGACTGTGCTACTGCAATGCGGATGATCTTCCATGGGGCGACTCGTATAGGTACCTCCAGTGGTGTAGCCATCGCTCGATGCTTGGGTGAGACGCCACTTCCATTAGCAGATCTGTTGTCGTTTGCAGACCGGCATGCTGGCGATTGCAATAGCGGTGCTTTCGTCGCCAGGGGTCATTCTCGCAGCTATTGACCGAGACACTTCATGGTTTGGTCTTACCCAGAGGCTCCGGACGGCCACCGGTCGCTCTACCTGAACCGGGAGTTGAGCTGGCTCGAGTTCAACGCCCGGGTGCTCCACGAGGCCGAAGACGAACGAACACCGCTGTTGGAGCGGCTCAAGTTCTTGGCCATCTTCAGCACGAACTTGGACGAGTTCTATATGGTGCGTGTGCCGGCGCTGCGGCGTCAGGTCGCTGCTGGGGTGCAGCAGGCCGGTCCCGATGGCCTGAGCCCTGAGGAACAGCTCGCCGCAGTGAATGCGAGGGTACGCACGCTCGTGCGACGTTGCGAGCGCTGTCTTCACGAGACAGTGCTCCCTGCGTTGCGCCGGGAGGGCGTGTATCTATTGACTGTGGAAGAGTTGGACCCTGGGGAGTGGCGCAGCGTCGATACCTATTTCGAGACCCACGTCTTCCCAGTGCTGACGCCGCTAGCAGTGGATCCGGGGCACCCGTTCCCTTACATCTCGAACCTATCGTTGTCTCTCGCGGTGCAGGTGAGGGACCCACTCACGGGCGGAGTGCACTTCGCGAGGGTAAAGGTTCCGAAAAGCTTGCCCCGCTGGGTCCCCACGGGTAAGGGCTTGCGCTTCCTTCCGCTCGAGCGACTGATCGAGGCGTATCTCTGGCGTCTTTTCCCCGGCATGGAGGTAGTCGGTGTTCATTCGTTTCGAATCACGCGCTACTCCGATATCGAAACTCCACCGCCTGACGAGGCCGAAGACTTACTGGCTACGATCGAGGAGCAGATTTTCCAACGGCGCTTCGGTGAAGTAGTGCGGCTCGAGATTCAGAGCGGAATGCCGGCCGAAGTGTGCCGTCTCTTGTTGGCGGAATTGAAGGAGGGAGTAGATCCCCGGGTGCTGCCGCTCACCGAAGACGACGTCTTCGAAGTGGGCTCTCTACTCGAACTGGGGGATCTGGTGTCGCTCGCGTCTCTCGAACTCGAGGAATTGCGGGACGTTCCATTCGCTTCGGTCACGCCACCGGAACTTCGTGCTCCTGAGCGGTCCATTTTCGATGTCATCCGCGAGGGCGATCTGCTGGTACACCATCCCTTCGAATCGTTCGGGACGACGGTGGAACGCTTTTTCGATACCGCTGCGGAGGACGACGATGTACTGGCTATCAAGCTCACCTTGTACCGCACGTCCGGTGACACGGCCATAGTGCGTGCGCTCACTGAGGCAGCACAACGCGGCAAGCAGGTCGCTGTCCTCGTGGAGCTCCAGGCGCGCTTCGACGAGGTCAACAACATCAACTGGGCACGGACTCTCGAGAGTTACGGCATCCACGTAGCGTATGGGCTCCCCGGCCTCAAGACACACGCCAAGATCGCGATGGTAGTTCGCCGCGAGGCGGACGGTATACGGCGCTACGTGCACATCGGTACCGGCAACTACAACTCCCGGACCGCTCGATTGTACACCGACTTCGGCTTGTTCACGTGCCACCCCGAGATCGGTACAGACATCAGCGACCTTTTCAATCTCCTCACGGGCTTCTCGCGGCAACGTCAGTACCGCCGCGTGCTGGTAGCGCCGGCCAATCTGCGCGACTGCATCGTAACGATGATCGCGCGCGAAGCCGAGCATGCTCGCGCCGGCCGACCAGCACGGATCATCGCTAAGATGAACGCATTGCAATCGCCTGAAGTTATCGCCGCGCTGTACGATGCCTCCCAGGCCGGAGTGGACATCGACCTCGTAGTGCGCGGCATCTGTTGCCTACGGCCCGGTGTCCCTGGCGTGAGCGACCGCATCCGTGTGATCGGTGTGATCGGGCGTTTTCTCGAACATTCGCGGGTTTATTATTTCGCTAACGGAGGTGACGAGGAGTACTACATCGGGTCTGCCGATTGGATGCCGCGCAATCTAGAGCGGCGAGTGGAGGTAGTGGTGCCTGTGTTGGAACGCGCGTTCCACAGGCGTCTCATGACACTGCTGGAAACCTATCTCGCTGATCAGCGGCAGGCTTGGGAACTCGGGGCTGACGGCAGCTACCGGCAGCGTCGCCCCGTCGACAAAACGGACCAGGGGTCCCACGTGCGTTTGATGCGCGATCCCTGGGGACTGGACAGGGCCGAGTCTCCCTACCACACGAAGGAGTTTCAAGCAGCCAGTCTTTCCCCGCCACCGGAACCGCATCTCCACAACGTCAATATTTTGAGCGCCGGTGCCAGGCGGCGCCGCCGGCCTCGTTCCGAATGATCGGCCTTCAGCCTATTCGGGGACGACTAACTAGCCGCCTAACGATAGGCTGCACGCTCCAGCAAAAGGGCCTCGCGGATACCGTAGGCCGAAACGACGACTTCGGGTCCGTTCACGATGGCCAGCAGTTCTGCAGCTACTGCTGTCCCGCCGACGATGATGTCGGCTCTGCCAGCTTCCATACCCGGGATGTGGCGCCGATCCTCGAGCGGGGTGCTGGCCAGCAGCTCGAGAATCCGTTCGAGTTGGCTGCGGTTCATCCTGACACCGTGCACCGCGGAGCGTTCGTACTGTTCCGTGGATGCCAGGTGCACCGCCGCCAGGCTCGTGAACGTTCCACCCATTCCCAACATCCGCGCACCCTGCCAATCCCGTAAGCCAGGGCTTCGCGCCAGCACTCGTTCCCGCAGACAGTGCCGCAGCTCGGCCAGCTGCTGCGGCGAGCGATCCATCTCCGGGAACTCTTCTGTTACACGGATTGCACCCAGCGGGAACGAGGCCACGGAGTGCAACCGGGCGTTCTCGACGAGAGCGACCTGCACCGAACCGCCGCCGATGTCGCAAACCAGAAAGCGTCCCGCGGAAAGATCGAAGTAGGACGATGCCGCCTCGAAGGCCAGCTCGGCCTCCGCTCGCTCGCTGAGGACGCGTACCGGGAGGCCGGTAGCGCGAACCACCCAGTCTACGAAGGCGCGACCGTTGCGAGCGTCGCGCACTGCGCTAGTTGCCACAATGTCTACACTCGCCGCTCCGGCGGCATGGGCCTGCCCGACCATCTCGGCGACGGCGGCGACAGCCCGTTCCATCGCGGTGGCGTCCAACACTCCTCCGACCAGCAGGCCACTCGCCAACCGTGGCTCGACGCGAGCCCGTGCTACTCGCCGAAGTTGCCCCTTTGGCCCAACATCGGCCACCAACAAACGCACCGCGTTGGACCCGATGTCGATCACTGCCATGCGCCGCTCGCCCTCGACTGGCGGGCTCGTCGCACTGGAGGACTCGCCAGGCGGCATCGTGGGACCGCTCGCTGCGCTAGTCAGCGTCTCTGGCCGGCGTCATCTCTGCGCGGTGCTTGATCTGCTTGCCCTCGGCCAGATAAACGGCGTCCTCGGCGATGTTCGTGGCGAGATCTGCCACGCGCTCCAAATTGCGACTTACCAGCAACAGCTCCAGTGCCGGGTTGATAGTCTTGGGATCGGCCAGCATGTGGGTAAGCAACGTCCGGAAGAGTGCGTCGTGGAGGGCGTCCACTTGATCGTCGCGCCGGCAGACGTCGCGTCCTAGTGAGCCGTCTGCTCGTATGAAGGCATCGAGAGCGTCGCTCAGCATTCGGCGGGTGCGCCGTGCCATGTCCTCGATCGAGGTATCCGCTAGTAGGGGCGCCTTCAACGCGATCAGCCGCAAAGCGGACTGGGCGATATTGACGGCGTGATCGCCCACGCGCTCCAGGTCGCTCGAAATCTTGATCGCCCCGATGATAAAACGCAGATCACGTGCCATCGGCTGCTGGAGTGCCAGCAACTCGATGGCGAGGGCCTCCACTTCGAGTTCCAGTTGGTCCACGTCGTGGTCGCCTTCGATCACAGCTTCGGCTTTCTCGCGATCGCGCGCCAGCAGTGCTTCCACCGCGATATCCACCAACTCTTCGGCGCGTACCGACATGTCGAGCAATCGCTGCTTGAGGTTGTCCAACTGCGCATGGAAGTGGCGCGCCGACGACGTCTCGACTCCACTCATCCGAACCTCCCCGTTATGTACGCTTCGGTCTGTTCCTGGCGCGGGCTGGTGAAGATCCGTTCGGTCGTGTCGTACTCGACGAGGCGGCCCAGATAGAAGAACGCCGTCGTGTCCGAGACGCGCGCTGCCTGCTGGAGGTTGTGCGTGACGATCACGATCGTCAGATCGCGTTTCAGTTCGTACAAGAGCTCCTCGATCCGTTGGGTGGCGATCGGATCCAGTGCCGAGCACGGTTCGTCGAGGAGTAGGACCTCCGGCTGGTTCGCCAGAGCCCGCGCGATGCACAATCGCTGTTGCTGGCCTCCCGACAGCGTGAACGCGCTCTGGCGGAGTCGATCCTTCACCTCGTCCCACAGGGCGGCACGCCGCAGTGCATCCTCCACGACCGCATCCAGCTCGGCACGCGAAAGCCTGGCATTGATCCGGGGGCCATAGGCCACGTTGTCGTAGATGGACTTCGGGAACGGGTTCCACCTTTGGAAAACCATCCCCACTCGACGTCTTAGCCGAACGACATCCATTCCTGCATAGATGTCCTCACCGTCCAGCGTGATCGTACCGCTGTGACGCGTTCCCGGGATTAGCTCGTTCAGGCGGTTGATGGAGCGCAGGAAAGTCGACTTACCGCAACCCGATGGTCCGATGAGGGCCGTCACCTTGCGCGCCGGGATGGACATGTCTACCGCGAACAGTGCCTGCTTGTGTCCGTACCAGAAGGAAAAACCACGCACCGTGATTGCTGCATCGGTGCCTGCTAGGCGCGCCGGCATCTCTCCCGTGGAAGTAGGAATAGTTTCCGGTACTGCGAGCATGTTCGCCATGACTGGACCCCCGGTCTCAACCGAAGCGTCCCGTTATGTACGCTTCTGTACGCGGGTCTTCGGGCGTCGTGAATAGCTTGCGCGTCGGAGCTACCTCGATCAGTTCACCAGCTAGCATGAAGGCTGTTCGGTCGGAAATGCGGGCGGCCTGCTGCATGTTGTGCGTAACGATGGCTACGGTCATCGTTACCCTGAGTTCGTAGACCAGTTCCTCTATCTTTTGCGTGCTAATGGGATCCAGGGATGCAGTCGGCTCGTCTAGCAACAGTACGTCGGGGCGTGTAGCCAGGGCGCGCGCGATACAGAGCCGCTGCTGCTGGCCACCGGACAGAAAGGTAGCTGGTTCGTGCAACCTATCTCTCACTTCTTCCCAGAGTGCAGCCCGTCGCAGCGATTCTTCCACGATCGCATCCTGCTCCTGACGTGGCGGAGCGGCCCGGCCCAGTACCTTGAGCCCCGCGACGACGTTGTCCCGGATAGACATAGTGGGGAACGGTGTGGGGCGCTGGAACACCATCCCGATACGGCGTCTCACTTCGATGGGATTGACGTCGGGAGCGTAAATATCGCGTCCCTCGAACAACACCTGACCTTGCACGCGCGCGGTAGGCACCGTCTCGTGCATCCTGTTGAGGCAGCGCAGCAGCGTCGATTTACCGCAACCCGACGGTCCGATAATGGCAGTCACTTGTCGGTCGAGAAGGTCCAAACTGGCGCAGCGCACCGCGTGCAGGGCGCCGAAATAGGCATGGAGACAGCGCACAGAAATGCGCGCCGAACTGGACGGGGCACTGCTTTCGCTGGTTCGCAGCGCTGTGGAAGGGGCCTTCACTTCAATCGCCATGGCGCGCTCCAGCATGGCTGCGAGTCGCCACTCGAGCCAGAACGTTGATGCAGAGCACCAGTGTGATCAGAACCAGCGCCCCGGCCCAGGCGAGCCGATGCCAGGCTTCGTATGGACTGATGGCGTAAGTGTAGATCTGGTGAGGAAGCGCTGCGATCGGTTGATCGAGCGCAAGTGACCAGAACTGGTTGCCGAAGGACGTGAACAACAGCGGAGCTGTTTCGCCAGCGATGCGCGCCACTGCCACCAAGGCACCGGTCACGATCCCCGGGAGCGCCGTGCGCAGCACGATGGAAAGCGACGTCCGCCAGCGCGGGTATCCGAGAGCCAGAGCTGCCTCGCGCAACGCCACGGGGACTGTGCGAACCATTTCTTCGGTAGCTCGAGTAACGAGCGGTATCATCATGACGCCCAGCGCCACGGCACCGGCTAGTGCAGAAAAGTGCCCGACGGGCCTAACGAGGAACTGCCAGGCGAATATCCCCATGACGATGGAGGGAAGGCCGTTGAGTACGTCGGTGAGGAAGCGCACTGTGCTCGCCAACCAGGTACCTCGTTGCTCGGCCAAATAGAGACCAGCGCCGATCCCGACGGGGAGGCCGATCGCTGCCGCCACTCCAGCCAAGAGCAGTGTCCCCGCTATAGCGTTCGCCATACCTCCACCTTCTTCTCCTGCTGGCGGCGGCAACTTCGTGAAGAAGTCCAGATCGAGGGCACCTCCGCCCTCGCGTATCAGGTGTGTAAGGATGAAGACCAAGGGAAGAACAGCTACGAGGGCCGTGACCGCCAGTACCACGGTCATGAGAGAGGAGACTATCCGGCGAACCATGATGGAGCGCGCCTGATGTCGTGGCGGCGCAACCGGCGATCGAGAACTCATCGGCCGCTACTCCTCACCACACGCCACACGAGCCAACGGGCCCCGGCATTCACGATCAACGTGACGCCCAAGAGCACGGCGCCGCAGGCCATGAGTGCGGAGACATGCAGCTCTCCCGTGGCCTCGGCGAATTCGTTGGCGATAACCGACGCTAGAGTGTACCCCGGGGCGAACAGCGAAGCCGAGATCTCGTGCCGGTTTCCGATGACCATAGTCACTGCCATCGTCTCGCCGAGGGCTCGCGCTAGGCCCAGGATTATGCCACCGAGGATCCCCGACCGAGCGAACGGCACCACGGCGTCGCGAATCGTTTCCCAGCGCGTAGCCCCCAGCGCAAGCGCCGCCTCACGCTGAGAACGGGGCACTGCCATGAGCACCTCGCGGGAGACCGCGGAGATGTAGGGAAGGATCATGATAGCCAGAATGACGCCGGCGGCCAGGACACTGGGTCCGTAAATGGGACCCGAGAAAAACGGTGTGTTTCCCAAGCCGAGGTCGTCTCGCAGGAAGGGCATCACCCGCTCCCGTAGAAACGGGAGCAGCACGAAAATCCCCCAGAGGCCGTAGACGACGCTCGGGATGGCCGCTAGCAAGTCCACCAAGAAGCCCAGCGATCTCTGCAGCCAGTGGGGAGCGAACTCGGATAGGAAGATCGCCACACCGAGCGCGAACGGTGTGGCGAGCAGAAGAGCGACGATCGAGGAGACTACCGTACCGTAAATCATCGATGCAGCGCCGAAGCGCTGGCGCACCGGGTCCCATTCGCTGCTGGTCAGAAAGTGCACTCCGAAAGTGCGAAGCGCCGGCCACGCAGCCACGAGTACTTCGGCAGCCACCAGGCAGAGAATGGCAGGGATAGCCAGCGCGAAGCCGGCAGTGAGCGAGCGGTAAACCCGGTCGCCTAACGAACGACCTTCGATACCACCCGACTTTCCGCTCATCCCCGCGGGCTTCCTGCGCTCCTCGACTGCCCTCTGCTCACTGCGTTCCGATCCGAATCCGGTCCAGCCTAGCTAACAGCGCCTGAGCCAAGTCCGGCGGTAACGGCGCATAGTCGAGCGCCGCAGCTCGCTCCTGGCCCTCAGTGTACATCCACCGCATGAAGTCCACCAGAGTCTTTCCCTTGACGGGATCGCGCTGAACCTCGTACACGAGCAACCATGTAAAAGAAGCTATGGGGTAAGCCTCTGCAACCGGTGAATTCACTATCGAAACGCGATAGTCGGTATCGGGACCGAGTCGCTCCACGATCCCCTTCGCTGCGGCGGAGATGGCTTCGATCGTGGGAGCTATAATGTTTCCAGAAGCGTTACGAATTCGCGCCACCGGTAGCTTGTTCTGGCGCGCGTACGCGAGCTCCAGGTAGCCGATGCTACCCGGCAATTGCTTCACTTGTCCTGTAACCCCTTCGTTGCCCTTGGCGCCTATGCCGGTCGGCCAGCGCACTTCCTTGCCACGCCCAGGACCCGCTGCCCATTCCTGGCTCACACTCGATAGGTAGTCTGTGAAAACGTAAGTGGTGCCGCTGCCGTCCGAACGATGCACCACTACTATCTCCCTGTCGGGCAGAGGCATACCGGGGTTGAGTTCCAGCAAGCGTTTGTCGTTCCAGCGGTTCACCTTGCCGAGAAAAATGTCGGCAACGAGTTCGCCTGTGAGATTCAGTGTGTCGGCGATACCGGGAAGGTTGTAGGCGACCACGTCGGCACCCAAGATGGTCGGGAAGTGGAGAACTTTGCCTCCCTTGGCGCGTGCCATTTCCTCGTCGGTCATGGGAGCATCCGAGGCACCGAAATCCACGGTTCCGTTTATCAGCTGCTGGATCCCGCCACCGGAGCCGATAGACTGGTAGTTGATGTGCACGCCCGTCGAAGCCGCATAGTCGGCGAACCACTTGGCGTACAGAGGATAGGGGAACGTGGCGCCGGCTCCGGTGAGCGAGACCGACTTACCGCATCCCGCCAAGGCGGCGAGTAGCAGTAGGGTGACGCTGCGGACTTTCAATCCAGTACTCCTGTTGGAGGAAAGCGAAGCTTCTCCCTTCTGGCCCATGGAAATTGCACGGTTTTGTAACGAACATGTCACGAAGCACTGGCGACGTTGCCCGTGCCTACGGGCGTGGGGGAGTGGCATAACTGGGTGCGTGACTACAGTTTCGGTCTCGGTCCTAATGTTGAGTTAAGAGGGAATCATGGTGTCGACTGCCATACACCGCCTAAGCGTCGTAGCCCTGGCATTGCTGGGCGCGGCCACGCCTACCTCCGCCCAGAGCGAGAGCGAATTTACGGAAGCTCGCATTGCTTGGGAGAGGGGCGATTACCCGACAGCGCTCCGCGGTTTCGAGCGCATACTCCAGGCGCCTTATGGCCGTGCCTTTCACCAGCGTATTGCGCTCGTGACCGGCGAGCTGTTTCGAACGCATGAACTGACCACAGACGGCCGCGCGGTGCGCTTTTCGAATGGCGGTCGTTGGGTCCTGTTCGAACGAGGCTCCGGCGCAGACGTGTGGACTGTGCTCGTCCGCAACGACCTCGCTCGGCGTGACTCGGTGCGCGGCAGCGGTGCCTCCATCGACGATGCGACCGGTCGGATCGCCTGGCTCCGGCAAGGTCGCTTGGTGCTGAAGGAGCTAGAGTCGGGCCGAGAGGTAATGCTGCCCGATAGCTCCCTCGCTGTTGCCACTCCACTGTTCGGGCCCGGAGGGGATGTATTCTTCCTGGGCAAGCGTAGCGGCGCTACTGCAGTGCACCTCTTTCGGTGGCGCAGGAGCGGTGAAGTGGAGCAGGTGACAACCACCGAAGAATTGCGCGGCGGATTGCAGGGTGCTGGCCACGGCAAATTCCTCTATCAATTGGGCGTCGATCCTTTCGCCGCTGGCGGATTGGGGGGACGGGGTGGGGGAGCAGGGGTACGGGAATTCGCGATCCTAGATGTGGCCACAGGTAGCGAACGACGCTTCGAGGGGGTGGCACCGTCGCTGGCGGCTGACGGTTCGGCAGTCGTCTATCTTCAGCGTCTCGGTGGTGAGAATCTCGTTTACGTGGCCAGAACGAATGGTGACGCTCAGCCAGTGGTAGTAAGACGTGGTCCCGAGAACGTGGACGCGCCGGCTCTCTCGCCCGACGGCAAGACGGTCGCGTTCCAGATGATGCCGCGCGAGGACTGGGAGATCTACCTGGTGGACGCCGATGGAAAAAACGAGCGCCGGCTCACCCGCGAGATCCAGCACGACGTGTTGCCACGCTGGGTAAGTGCTACGACCCTATTGGCGATGATCGGCGAGCCGAGGCACCGCCGCTCCTACCTGTACGACGTGGCGTCTGGCGCTCGCTGGCGGTTCTTCCACAACAACACTGTGCGAACCGTATCTCCCGAGTACGAATGGGCGGTTTCGCCCGACGGTTCGCGGATCGCTATCGTTGCCGAGCGTGACGGGGATACTGTATCGCCTGAGCGAGGGGTATACGTCACGGCTCTGACCGATACAGTCAGCCAGTCGGAGCTGCTGGCGCGTATTCGCGAGCAACTGGCAGCCGAGTTGGCTCTGCGCGAGGAAGCGCAGCGGCGCTTCGCGCCTCTGGCGGGGGAAATACGGCCCTTTGTGGAGGCGGTCTCGAAAGACCGGATTTACGGGTATGCCCGCGATCTTTTTCAGTTCGACAGCAAGTACATCACGCAACCAGGCAACGCTCGCGCCATCGCCTACTTGGACTCTGTCTATCGGTCCTTCGGATACGAGACTGAGCTACAGTGGTTCGAGCCGCGTCCTGGGGTGCGGACTGCCAATATCGTCGCCACACTGAAGGGGACAGTTAGCCCCGATGCCGTTTACGTCGTCGGGAGTCATTTCGACTCGGTACAAGGCGGACCTGGCGCAGACGACAACAGCAGCGGTACCACCATGCTGCTGGAGACAGCGCGCGTACTGGCGGGGCGGCCACTTCCCGCCACGGTCAAGTTCGTCTCGTTCACTGGAGAGGAAGCCGGACTCCTCGGTAGTCGCGAGTTCGTCAGGCGGATGCAGGCGGACTCGGTGCGGCTGGTAGGAGTGCTCAACAACGACATGATGGGCTGGAGCAACGACCAGCGCCTAGACAACACGATTCGTTACTCCAATCCTGGAATAAGGGACGTGCAGCACGGCGCTGCGCTCACGTTCAGTCGCCTGATCACTTACGACGCGCTCTACTACAAGAGCACCGACGCTGCGGCCTTTTACGAAGCTTACGGCGATATAGTAGGAGGTTTCGGGTCGTACCCTATACTCGGGAACCCGCACTATCACCAGCGTCACGACGTCCTCGAGACGATCAACTTCGAGCAGGTGACCGAGAATACGCGGGCTAACGTCGCGACCGTGATGCTTTTGGCCAGCGTACCCTCGCGGGTGACGGGTCTGAGGGTACAGCGCCTGCAGCAGGCTATCGAGTTGCGCTGGCAGCCGAGCGTGGAACGGGACGTCGTTAGGTATACGGTCGCCTATCAGGATGCCAGCGGTACGGAGCGGACACTCACTACCAGCGAGCCGGTTGCACGCCTTCCTCTGTTACCTGCAGCCAGCGAGGTGAGGGTCAAGGCCGTGAACCGCCGCGGCCTGGACGGTTGGGACTGGGCTAGGGTCCGCGTACCATGATCGTGCGGCGGGCGCTATAGGTCGT
>DATMBI010000037.1:0-5330 GCA_035559375.1 Gemmatimonadaceae bacterium
ACCCACCGTCGGCTCTGGCTCGACTGTCGGAGGGGGCTGCTACCTTGTCTTATTCACAGTGGCGCCTGGGCGTAGGAGAAGCAGCCTCCCTGGGTACGCAGCAGCTAGCCTGGAGAGGACTATGCAAAGCCAAGGAGCGAGCGCAGAATTATGAACCAACGCAAGAAAGCTCGACAGTTGATCGAAACGCTGGAACGGGGTCGTGTCTTCTGCGAATGCCCTAGCTGTGGCGACACACTGCGGCTCGCAGATGCCGGCTTGTTCTACTTGGACGATTTCACACCGGAGGCCGAGGAACTCTACCGCGAAAAACTCCAAGAAATAGCGGAGCGGCGAAGAGAGCTGCGCCAGCAGCGAAGGCGCATCCCACAACGGTCGGAGCGAGGCGCTACTGCGGTCAACATCGGGTTCATACTCGAACGACTGGCTCCGGCCATGAAGTCGTTCGCTTTCGACCGCAACGACTGCCGATCGCTTTTCGATCCGATCGACTACGTCATATTCGATGGTCTGAGCCGGCGCGGTGCGGTGGAGCGCATCGTGTTCACTGACATCAAGACGGGCAATGCAAGGCTCGCGGATAGGCAGCGCGAAATCAGAGCGCTAGTCGAGAGGGGTCGAGTCGAGTTCGATACGTACGATCCAGGAGTTGCACCGTGAGCAAGACGAGCCAGATAATCGATTTCTTTACGCTGCACCGCCAGATCTTCGGCGTATGCCCGCACTGCAGTGAGATATTCCGTTTGAGCGATTGCCACATCTTTTTGAAAAAGAAACCTGTGCGCGACTGGATGGACGAACTCGTACGGATGGAGCACCGACTGGCGAGGGCGGAGGAAAGGTTGGAGGTGGAGCGCGCGGAGATGGCCGAGAAGGCACGGAAGGCGGGCCGCAGGCGTGCGCAGAGAGTGGTAAAGAGAATCGATCCTATATTCACGCCACGCCGGCTAAATCCGGACGACGCCAAGGTCATCTTCCATCCGATCGACTATGTAGTGTTCGACGGGATGAAAGGTGGAGAGCGTATAAGGAACATCGTGCTGCTCGATCGAGAGGGAACGGACGCGGCGCATCGCCGTCTGCAGAAGAGCATCGAGCGCGCTGTAGTCAGGGGCAGATACGAGTGGCACACGCTCAGAGTGCGCGAAGACGGTACGGTGTCTGTGGAAGCTTAGGGCGCTGGGTCGGTACGATAAATCTTTCGAGGGAGAGCGGTAGATGGCAGTCGATTGTTGGCACCGACTGGTAGTGCGGGGCCCACGAGAATCGGTGCGCGCGTTGCGGCAACAATTGAGCATGAGGGTAAGGCGAACCGCTCCTGGCCTCGGGCCGTGGCGCGAGGTCGTGCCGTTCTCCTTCGAGCGGCTTTATCGGCTCGCTCCTAAGAGTGCGCGCTTGGGGCGCTACCCTCCGATAGATCCATACTACATCTCGGTGTGGCCCATAGTAGGCCTGCCAGACGGGCAGGCTGAAACGAGATATCAGATGAACACTCGGAGTCTCGAGCTGCTGCCGTTCGTGAGAGCCCTTTCGAAGGCGTTTCCCGAGCTGGAGTTCCAGCTAGTGAGCGACTTCGACGGGGTAGAGTTTCTGAGTTATCTTGTGCGGGGAGGTCGCGTTCAGAAGTGGGTGCTACCGGACGAGGCGAAGGATGCGATTTGGGAGCAGGTACGAAAGAAGTTGGGCCTCAAGAAGGAAAAAATGTACGACAATCTCGATGCCTTCGATCATGCAGAAGAGTTGATGCGGGAGGAGGCGCTGGATCACTGGGATCGAGAGCGGGGCATCGTTCGGCAGCGTCCTCGCGAGTGGTGGAACCGTCCGGCAGCGCACGACCTGGACTTAGCACGGCTCTCTCTCTTAGCCCAGTTCGAGGAGGCAGCGAAGGCGCAAGATCGAGAGCGCTCCAGAGCTAAGTCCACCGAGACCAAGGGCACGAGCGAGCGCAAGCGCCGTGGTCGCGCGTAGTGGCTGTTCGATTTGTTGACGAAGGGGTGACTCAGCAACTCCCTCTTTCAGCCTACTCCACCACATCAGCGGAGCGTGCTCCCCTCCGTATCCATCCGTCCAACGAAAGAAGATCGCGCATGACATAAACTCCCTGCGCTGCTAGCTCGGGCGCGGCCGAGCCACCCACCAGAAGCGGCACGCGCTTCGGGAGAGCTCGCCGAAGCTCCTTGAGAGCCGAGGAATAGCCGGCGCGTTTGGAAGGGCTGCAAACACAACTCACCGCCACAGCAGCGAGGCGGGTCTCGCGAGCCAAGGAAGCTATCTGATTGACAGGGGTGTCGACGCCGAGGAGGAGTGGCCGCCACCCTGCGCGAGCGAGCACCACTGCTGCCATCTCGAGACCTAGGCCGTGCAACTCCCCAGGCAATGTGGCAAGTCCCACGACGGGGCCCGTGGCTCGCTCCTCTAGCGGATGCCTAACGGCGCGGAGAAAATCCCCGATAACCGTGGAGGCGAAGTGCTCGTGCCTCACGTCCAAAGTGCCCGCCGCCCACGCGGCTCCGGTGGCAACGAGAAAAGGTGCGACACGCCGCTCCAAGAAGTCGAGCGGACCGAGGCGTGCCCACTCGGCAGCACAAGCTGCACGCAGGCGGTGGACATCGAAGGTGCGCACTGCCGCGATCCACTCGGCGTCGTCTTGCGGCGCGACCACCGCACCTACCACGGCCGGAAGCGATTCGGGCTGCTCCGGTAACGCCAGCAAGGCATCCAGTGCGGCATCGGATGCGGTGACAACCTCGGCCGCACGGTGGCCGCGTGCCAAAGCCGCCGAAATCCGGCGCAAGCGCAGTACAGTATCTAGCGGGTAGAGACGATGCCCCGAAGGCTTCCGCTCGGCGCGCGGAAAGCCGTAGCGGCGCTCCCACGTGCGGATCGTCTCCACAGGTATACCGGTAGCGGCAGCCAGCGCTCCGATAGTCAACAAGCCACCTTTGTACGTGGTCGAACTGCGGCCCCTCGTCACGCCGATTGAATCCTCCGGTCAGTTGCGGTATTTCGAAGCTGTGACAACTAGAGATATGGCTAACCTGACGACAACGGCCCCGGAGAGTTACCCCCGGGGCCGTGTGCCGAATGTCGATCAGCCAGCGCGCATCCTCTGTCGCCTGGCACCCAGCGTCAGAAGTTGGTACAACGCAGCCAGGAACACTAGGGTGTAAACCACCACGCCCAGCACGTTCTTGCTGCCGAAGCCACCAGCCCCTGTCACTGCAGCGACCAGGTCGAAGTTGAAAAACGCCACCAAGCCCCAGTTCAGGCCGCCGACAATCACGAGTATTTCGGCCAAGAGATCGAGCGGGTTCATTATCCAATTCCTCCGTTGAGGGTCCTGCTGCGCTTAAAAGTTGAAGCGGAAGCCAGCGGTGAACGGCCATACACACGCATTGTCAGTACCTAGGTCGGCCTTCTTGGTGAACGCGATGTCACCCTGCGGAGACAAGACGAAGGCCGCGCGAGGCGAAAAAGCGTAGGCTATCTTCGCACCCGCACTGATCGCGGGATAAGTCTTTGCGCTACCACCTTCGACGTCGAACGTGACAGCTCCCGCGCCGAGGGTTAGCATCGTTTCCCAGCCGCGCTCGCGCGGACCGGTGAGCGACCAACCTATCTTGCCCACGTAGTGCAACGTGGCGATGTCGACCGACTTGGTGGCCTTGTCCTGATGAGCCCCGTAGTCGAACTCGGCCAACAACGCCAGCCGCGGGGATAACCGGTAGCCAGCGGCAAAACCTAATGCCGCACCAGCGGTGGCCACATCTGCGATGTCGAAGGTGGGGACCAGGCCTCCGACCAGAACTTCCACGAAGACAGGTGGATTGGACTGCGAAGTTGCTTGGGCTCCTGCAGCCGCTGGATACGCGTGTACGGCCGTTGCGAGTCCGAGGGCAGTGCAAGCGAGACGGCAATTCATGAGTGTAGCTCTCCTCGATTGGTAAGGGTTCGTCGTGTGCACAGCGAGTGCACAGAAAATGAATAGGTTTTGACCAAAAGGCAAGGGCCCAGTACGCGTGTTCGAGCCCGGCATGGAGGAGGCAGTCGGGATAGGCGCCGAGATGGACAGCCTGGCGGCGGCCATTCCGAACGCGCGGATCCATGCGCTCGCGGGACACGGCCACATGACTCACGCCACTCACCCGGAGACGATCGCCACCATCGTCCGGGCGTTCATGGCATGAGTCTTACCGAGGTTCTTGGCACCAGCACGGCGCCCGAACACCTGCCGCAGTGGCGTCACATAACGCCATTATCGTCATCGAGCGTGCCAAAGCGGCGCTACGATCGCGGCACTTTCCCTGCTGATAGGGACCGAACAACTTCGAATGCCATTTCATTCCTAGACCGATGATCAACCCGGACCGCCTCACGATCAAAAGCGCCGAGGCACTGAACGAGGCCATGGCACTCGCCAGGCGCCACGGCAACCCGCTGGTTTACGACCTGCACCTCCTGCAGGCGCTGCTACAGCAGGAAGAGGGGATCGTACCACCCATACTCCAGAAACTGGGGGTGGGAGTGGCGCAACTGCAGAACAGCGTGGAACGAGAGATAGCGCGATACCCTCGGCAGACAGGGGCGCAGCCGACGATATCTCGAGAACTGAACCAAGTGCTCGACCGCGCCGAGGAAGAAGCCCGCGGTCTCAACGACGACTTCGTCTCCACGGAACACCTGCTACTCGCACTGGCCGACGTCAAAGGGACGGAGAGCCGCGCCCTCCTTTCCGCTGTGGGTGTGGATCGGGGCGCGATCCTGGAAGCGCTCAAAGCAGTGCGAGGCACTCACCGGGTCACCGACCAAGCCCCCGAAGAGAAATACCAAGCGCTGCAACGCTTCACGCGCGACATCACCGAACTAGCTCGCAAGGGGAAGTTGGATCCGGTAATCGGCCGCGACGAAGAAATCCGGCGCGTCATGCAGGTCCTTTCGCGCCGCACCAAGAACAACCCAGTGCTGATCGGCGAGCCGGGCGTCGGGAAGACCGCGATCGTCGAAGGACTGGCGCAGCGCATAGTGAACGGCGACGTGCCAGAGAGCCTCAAGAACAAGCGCCTCATCCAACTGGACCTGGGCGCACTGATCGCTGGTGCCAAGTACCGTGGAGAGTTCGAGGAACGGCTCAAGGCAGTCCTCAAAGAGATCACTGAAGGCGAGGGGCAGTTCATCGTATTCATCGACGAACTGCACACACTCGTAGGTGCCGGTAAGGCTGAAGGAGCCATTGACGCCGGCAACATGCTGAAGCCGATGCTCGCTCGCGGTGAACTGCGCGTGATCGGCGCCACTACGCTCGACGAGTACCGGAAGTACGTGGAGAAGGA
>DATMBI010000038.1:0-2520 GCA_035559375.1 Gemmatimonadaceae bacterium
TCTGGGCCACTGGCTAGCTCTGCTACGTGGCTGGCCTGGCTGCAGCCGTTCGCCACTATCGCATGGCCGTGGTACGTGCTCATAGGGGTGATTATTACAATGCTCGTGGGAATGACCAGCGCGCAAATCAGGTCGCTGTTCGCCAATAGGCGGGCGTCGGAGCGAGGAGATCGAGGTTGAAATGGATGTGGTAGTCGGTGTGGATGGCGGTGGATCGCGCACGCGGGTGTCGGTGGCTGATCGCGCTGGAAACGAACTGGCCGTCGCGGAGGGAGCTGGCTCAGCGCTCACACCCGAGGGTGCAGACCGTTCGGCGGCAGTCATCGCTGCCATAGTTAGCGAGGCGCTGGTGTCGCTAACGGGGGCACGCGTTTTGGCGCTGTGTGCGGGCGTCGCCGGCGCCGGACGCGAGGCTGAGCGCGAGGCTCTCGAAGAATCGCTGGAGTCTCGCGGTTTAGCGATGCAAGTGATCGTGGTACCGGACGCCGTCTTGGCACTCGAGGATGCTTTTGGTTCCGGCCCGGGGATAGTTCTTCTCGCTGGAACGGGCTCGATAGCACTGGGGCGTGGCCCGACGGGTGCCGTGGCGCGTTGTGGCGGCTGGGGTCCAGCCTTCGGCGACGAAGGAAGTGCAGCTTGGATCGGGCGCAAAGCGCTAGCCACGGTCGCGGCCGCATACGACGGTCGCGAGCCCGAGACAGATCTTGTCGCGCCGCTTCTTGCCGCCACCAAATGCAGCACAGCAGAGGATCTTGTCGCGTGGGCTCGGGCTGCTACGCCGGCCGACCTAGCACGTCTGGCACCGCTAGTTGCCGAGGTTGCGGCTACTGGCGATCTGCGTGCCGAATCGCTCCTCGTGCTAGCTGTGGAAGAGCTAGCTCTTCACGTACGCACACTGGCGCGCCGGCTTTTCGGGGACGAGCGTGCATCGTTTCCGCTGGCGCTCGGAGGTGGGCTGCTCGTTCGTGGCAGTTCGGTGCGGCGCCGTCTAGAGCAGCGGCTGCGCTCGATGACGCCCGGAGCTCAGCTGCGCGACGAGGATCTCGTTCCCGTTCGCGGTGCGGTGCTGATGGCTCTCCGCGAGCTGCAGCCCGTTCTCGTGCCGCGCTGATCGGGATAAAGGGAGTTCTTACCTCCCACGTTCGGCGGTAACTGCATCGCCTGCGGACGGCCACCCGGGGCTTTCGTCGCGCGCAGCGCGGTCCAGTTCTTCCTCCGCCGGAACCATGCTCGCGTTCCACACTCTCTCCGAACGCGCCACGAAGGCAGTCGCTGTGAGGTCCCCGCAAACGTTCACCGTAGTTCTGGACATGTCGAGGATGCGATCCACCCCGAGGATGATCGCGATGCCTTCCGCCGGCACACCGAACATCGTGAGAATTCCAACTAACAACGGTATCGAACCGCCCGGGACACCAGCCGCGCCGACAGCGGTGATGACGGACATCACCACCACGACGATCATCTGTCCCAGTGACAGAGTCACCCCGAATACCTGGCACAAGAAAATGACGGTAATTCCTTCGAAGAGAGCCGTGCCATTCATGCACATAGTGCTACCGATCGGTAACACGAAGCCAGCGATCTTTGCCGGAATGCCCAGGTTTTTTTCCGCCGTCGCCAACGCAGTGGGAAGAGTCGCGTTGCTAGAGCTCGTGGAGAAAGCAGTTACCAGCGCAGATTTTATTCGCGAAAAGAAAAGCCGCGGGGAAATACCCACCGCGAACCGCAGAATCACTGAAAGGTTCACCACCACATGCAGCAGTAGCGCACCCAACACGACCGCTACGTACGCTGCCAGGGGCCTAAGGAGGTGATATCCGAAGCGCGACGTGACGCCGAAGATAAGACCTGTGACTCCATAGGGAGCCAGGCGCATAGCGATACCCACGATCTTGATCACTACATCGTTCAGCGCCTCGAGTACACCGATCATGGGCCTGGCGCGTTGCTCGGAGATCAAAGTGAGCGCGGCGCCGAACATGAGTGAGAAAAAGATCAACCCCAACAGATCCAGATCGACAGCCGACTTGATTGGGTTGCGCGTGACGATATTGACCAGCGTCTCGATCCCGAAGTTGCTGGTCTGCGCAGCCTGTACTCGGGACGAAGCGTCGCCGGCATATGTCTGTAGCAACTCCTCGCGAACGGTAGGATCCAACGTGGCTCCCGGCCTCACCGCTGACACGAGCACCAGCCCCAGCGTCGCAGCCAAGGCAGTCGAAGCCAAAAAGTACGCGATCGCCTTGCCACCCACGCGGCCCACCCGCCTTACGTCGCCCAGGCCAGCCACTCCGAGCGAGATCGAGGCGAAAATGAGCGGAACCACGATCATGAAGAGCATGCGCAAGAAGATCTGGCCCACCGGTCCCGCCACGTAGCGATTTGTCCACTCGACGAGCACGTGCTCCGCTCCGAGCGTACGATTCGCGACTATGCCGACCACTGCTCCTACCAAGAGACCCAACAGGATCTTGGTGTGGAGTTTCATCCCCTTACCAGTGCTTCCGATCGATTCAG
>DATMBI010000039.1:0-2947 GCA_035559375.1 Gemmatimonadaceae bacterium
GACCCGCGGTGCCACCGCGGAGTCGCTCTCCAGGCGGACCGACCGCGAGTCGCGCAGCCGCCGCCAACGTCTGTCTGCTACACTGCTAGGCCCTGCGACCTAACCGCCCCACTGTGCCCTAAAGACGAGCCAAAGGACCGCGAGGGTATAGCCCAAAGCGGCCTTCCACTCGCCGTGCCTCAAGTACAGCTCAAATCTAAACGGTTCCGGCTCGGAGGTGGCACGCCTCCAGGGGCTTAGACGGGGGAAGAAAACAGGTACGCTCGCCGCGTAAAGCGGATACTCCTCCGGGAAGATCGTGCTGAGTGTAGCAGCCTCTCGCTGCATGACCGGAAGGTACACTGCCAGGAACGCGGCGGCCACGAGCGGAAGCGCCCACCAACTCCACGCGATTGCGAAACCGAGCGCAATGAAAAAACTACCCAAGTAGAGCGGGTTGCGGGTGTATGCGTATGGACCAGCCGTAGCGAGTTTCTGATTCTTCGCGATATGGCCGGCAGCCCAGGCCCTCAGAAGCAGCCCTAGAAACGCAACAAATGCACCAAATGCGAGGCGTGGCGGTGCGGGTCGAACCGTCAACAGGTACAAAGCCCCTGAAACAAAGCCGAGCGGAAGGCGCAGCCTCCCAGCAACCCCAGCCCAGCTCACTGCGCTAGCTCTCTAAGAATCTGTCGACCGATCACGAGCCTCTGGATTTCGCTCGTGCCTTCCCCGATCTCGCATACTTTGGCGTCACGCAGCATGCGTTCCACCGGGTAGTCCCGAGTGTACCCGTAGCCGCCGTGGATCTGCACTGCCTTGAGAGTGCAGCGCATAGCGAGTTCAGAGCAGAAAAGCTTGGCCATCGCAGCCGCCTTGGTGATGGGCTTCCCATGTTGTGCCAGCCACGCGGCGTGGTACACGAGGTGCTTCCCTGCCTCGATCTCGGTAGCCATGTCGCTGAGCTGAAACTGTACGCCCTGAAACTCGGCAATGGGTTGCCCGAATTGGCGCCTCACGGAAGCGTATCGGAGCGCCGCCTCGAAGGCCCCCTCGGCTATTCCGAGCGACAGCGCTGCTATCCCGATGCGACCAGAGTCGAGCGTCTCCATGAACTGAGTGAAACCAGCACCTTCGGGCCCCAAGCGAAGCTCGACCGGTACCTCCACATCCTCGAGGATCAGCTCCCTCGTGTCGGAGGCCCGCCAACCCATCTTGTCCTCCTTACGTCCCGACCGCACCCCTTTCATGGGCACCAGCGCGGGATCGTGCCCGATTCCGTAGCGAGCCGCAACCTCCTTCTCGTCGTTCTCCTTAGTCACGATGAACGCGCTGATCCCGCGGGTGCCTATCCCCGGCGTGGTGACTGCGGTCACTACGAACACCTCGCCTACGCCAGCGTGCGTAATGAATCGCTTGGCGCCGTTGAGTACATAGTGATCGCCACGCCTAACAGCAGTTGTACGCGTGCCACCAGCGTCGCTCCCCGCACCCTCCTCTGTAAGTCCGAAGCCGCCGAGGACGCGGCCCGAAGCGAGCGGCGGCACAAAAAGTCTCTGCTGTTCCTCTGTTCCGAAGCGAACTATCGGGGAGGTTCCCAAGGTGGTGTGGGCCGACACCGTTAGCGCGTGCGACGCGTCGACCTTGGCCAACTCGTGCAAGACGATGATATAGCTCAAGTAATCCAACCCCGCGCCACCGAGCGCTTCGGACCAGGGTATTCCTAGGAACCCCAGTTCAGCGAGGCGGCTCACGGTGGGCCAGGGGAACTCCGCCGCAGCGTCGTAGCGAGCTGCAACGGGCGCCACTTCGCTGCGCGCAAAGTCCCGGATGGCCTCGCGGACGGCCAGGTGATGCTCCTGGAAATACAGGTTGTCGTCCATCTAGTTATCTCGACTTTCGTTCGCAGTTGTCGCAGTGCCGGCAACTCTGACCGCCGGCATGCTGGCCGAAATATCCCAGGACAGCGGCTGTGCGACAACGCCGCGTAGCAGCGTACTGCTCCAAGCAGTCGAGCCGTCGCCTGTCTCCCTCCGCGAGCTGCGCCAACCGTCCTTTGGCAAGTGCAACGGCAGTCTCTAACGTGCCAGCCGTAGCTCTAAACAGACCGAAGCAATCGAAAACGAGGATCGAGTGCCTTTCCAGCTCACGCAAAGCCCGGAGCGACTCATCCCTCGTGCGGCATTCACGCGGTAGCGGCCACACCTGCCACCGACTGCCCGGTCGCCGCGCGTCAAGCACCTGTTGCAGAATCGCTTGCGCTGCCACCGACAGGCTGGGGAAAATGGCTCGCGCGCGGCTGGGCGCAGCAGTTAGCCGCACGCGCACAGGACCAGACCCGCGTAAGACCAGGCCCTGACGTATCAAGAACTCCATCGCGCGAAGTAGGCGCTCCTCGATCTCGGGCGGCTGCAGCGCTGGGAGCAGACTGGCCGTGGCAGATCGAGAGGAACCGGCGTGCATCCACTCCAGAAGAAGCTGTACTTCGCGCGCCGTCGGGCGCCCGCGTTCCAACAATCGCTCCTGCCGTCCGCGATCATGAGGGCAAGTAAGCAGCAAAGCGAAGGCTGGCCCTCCGTCCCGCCCAGCTCGCCCTGACTCCTGGTAATAGTCCTCCAGCGATCTCGGCAAAGCGGAGTGCACGACAAGCCTGATGTCACCCTTGTCTACACCCATGCCGAAGGCGTTGGTGGCCACGAGGTAGTCGGTCTCGTTTTGCAGGAAACGCTGCTGCACCTCGTAGCGCTCCCCTAGTGTCATGCCCGCATGGTACCCAGCGCCCCTCAGCCCGGCGGCTCTGAGATCGTGCACCAACCGCGTCACGGACGAGCGGGTGGGAGCGTATACGATGGCCGGTCCTGAAGCGGAGCGAAGTGCGTCCCGCACTCGGCATAGCCGCTCCCGTTCGTCCCGAAGGCGGGCCACGCTGAGATACAAGTTGGGACGCTCGAAGCTCGTTACGATGTCG
>DATMBI010000040.1:0-2332 GCA_035559375.1 Gemmatimonadaceae bacterium
CCTGGCCGCCGGCTTCTGCTGGTGGGCCTCGATGAAGGACGAACTCCGAAAGACAACGGTCATCCTGTACGACCTCGAGCCTGAGGTGGAGACCGCGTACGCGAAGCTCCACGATGCCTTTGGCGTGCTGAGCTCGTGTAGTCGGACATGGCACATCGAGGCCCGAGGGGAAGTCCGGGACCCCAAGTACCATGCAGGAGCAAGTGCGGTCGTAAAGCGCAAGCAGGTCCGCGTCACCACCGGCGCGCCACCGCTCGTCAAGACGAACGTGAAGGTGCCACTTCTCCCCGTTGGTCGGCAGGTGCTTGCGTTCATGCCGGATCGGCTCCTGGTGTTCGAATCTGACGCCGTCGGAGCTGTCAGTTACTCGACCCTCCATCTCGACGTCGCCGAGGTCCGGTCTGTCGAAGAAGGGGCGGTGCCTGAGGACGCGACAGTGGTCGGCCGAACGTGGCGCTACGTCAACAAGAAGGGTGGCCCGGATCGGCGCTTCAAGGACAACCGCGAGATTCCGGTCTGCGCCTACGAGCAGATACACCTATCGAGCTCGACCGGTCTGAACGAGGTGATCCAGGTGTCTCGGCGTGGTGTCGGTGCCGCTCTGGCCGAGGCCATTTCCTCGCTGCAGGGTCTTCGGACGGAGGAAAACGCGACGCCGGCTGTCTGACAACGGGATGCAGCGGACGGCGCTGCGCGTCACCGGCGAAGCTGAGCGTCGGCCGGAGAGGCGGAGCGACCCCACGGACTGGACCTGGCCCACGCTGACGAGCCCGTCAAGCCCGAGGCTCTGAACCGAGCCTGACGGCGCCATGGCGACCAGTGCAGCGACGGACTAAAGGGCGCTATGGGCCTCGCACATCTTACCGGCGCGTAGTCGCCGACCGAGGCTGGGGATTCGCGTAGCGGCAGGACGCTCCGAGGGCTGGCGCGAAATCGGGCTGTGAAATGCTATCGCAGGGGTTATCGTGCGGGGAGCGGGCGCGTGGGCGGCGGCAATGCCGCCGAACTGGACCGGCCAACGGTGGTAGGATGCCGGCCCCACGTTGTCGACCCTAGGGGGAGCTAGAACCGATGCTCGGATTCTTGAACGCGAACGCCGCTGCGGTGACGAGCATCGCCACGTGCGTGTTGGTGGTCGTCACGGGTATTTACGCGTACCTTGCGTATGCGGGCGTGAAGCTTGCGCGGGCAGATTCGGAGCGCCGCGTTCACGAGCGGGAGGGCACTGCAGATGCGTTCCGCTACCTTCTGCTCGCTGAAATTACGCGGCTGATGGCGCCGTTTCAGAGGCTGCTAGAACAGCGGGAAGACACGGCCCGCCGATCATCCCTGAAGGCGGAGCGCTTCGAGATGAGCAGCAGTGCGCTGCGTGAGGGACTCGCGCATTTACATCTCTTGGAGCCGGATGAGCGGCGGCATGTAGCGAGGTTTGCGCTCGAGTTGGCGGTTGTGCCGATTGCGGAAGTTTCGGCTGAAGCTGAGTCGGGGGCGGTTCAGGGTGTTCGGCGGGTTGTGAAGGCGGGAGAGGAGGCGAGGATAGAGCTGCAGCGCCGGCTGCCGAAGTACCCTGTGGCGGCCGCTGTGGCGATTGGGTACGAGTCGACAAAGGGGGGCGATGTGGGGAATGGCTGAGGGCGCTGGAGGGCCGGGTTGGCGCGTAGAGGGACGTAGGGAGGAAAGGAGGGGGCGCGAGGTTAGAACACGTGGAAGGTGCTCGATTCGGGGCAACTTATTCGCCGGGCGGCTGGTCGTCGGAAACGCTCGAGCCACGGCTGGCTGCGGTGGGAGGGAGCCCTTGAAACGTTTCAAGAATGGAGTCGGAGCTTGGGTTCGTTTATCGTCAGGGAAAGGGGAGGGAGCGTTGCGCCGGGAGATGGGGCGCCCAATAGGCGGAGGAAACCTTATCGGTGCGAGTTCGCTGGACGTAGCTGCTAGTTTTTTTTGTTTTTGAAGTCGACGGTACAGCGCCGCTTGCCCTGCGCGATGTTCGGGTCAAGGTCCTTAGTGATAGGGATTTAGTCCTCAGGGGCCAGCAAGGTGGTATCCGTGAGCAGGGCGCGGCCTAACGGCTGCGTCCCGCCGGGATCGCGAGAACTGGGCCAATGCCGCTCGATGGGCTACCGCATCGCCTCAAACGAAGAGCCGCCCTTTTTTCTCAGCGAGGGCAGCCCACGCGAATTGGGCGGGCAGCAGCACCGGGGGCACGAACAATCGCCCGGCCGGGATGAGTTGCTGTGTGCCTCCCACAGGCCGGACCCCCGGACATGCGGGCCCCCCGGGGGCCGACACCCGGACGGCGGGCGCTCGAGCGTGTATGGCCACGGCGTACGCG
>DATMBI010000041.1:0-3716 GCA_035559375.1 Gemmatimonadaceae bacterium
AGGACGAAAATGCATTGGGACAGGTGCTTCAGCGTCTGATTCAGGAGAGCGGAGCACGCTGTGCGCTGCTGGTGGATCGTAGTGGCCAGCTCGTGACGCTCGCGGGGGAGCGACCAGCTTTCGATACCACTGCTTTCGCTACGCTGACCGCTGCCGACTTCAGCGCCAACGACCAGCTGGCGCGACTGATGGGGGAATCCGACTTCAATACCCTGTACCATCAGGGCGAGCGGGAGTCCATGCTACTGGCCGACGTGGCCAAGTGCGCGATCCTGGTTATCCTGTTCGACACACGCACCACGCTCGGACTGGTGCGCTTGCGCAGTAGAAGCGCCGTAGCGGAGCTGGCCCCTATCCTCGAATCCATGCTGGGCCGCGACAATAGGTCGGTACCGCGCCCGGGAATCCTGGCTGGCGCCGAGGACGACATCGAGAAGCTGTTCCAGTGAGGTGGAGGGACGGCTTGTGTCGATGATCAACTACGCTGCCCGCGAGATCAACTGCAAACTCGTGTACTACGGTCCGGGGCTGGGCGGCAAGACCACGAACCTGGAGTTCATTTACCGCAAAGTGGCTCCAGGGACCCGCGGCAAGCTCATTTCGCTGGCAACGGAAACCGAGCGTACCCTCTTTTTCGATTTCCTACCTGTGGACCTGGGCACGATACGCGGGTTCAAGACTCGCTTCCATCTTTATACGGTACCCGGTCAGGTCTACTACAACGCCAGCCGTAAGCTCATACTCAAAGGTGTGGACGGAATCGTCTTCGTGGCCGACTCCCAGATAGATCGCATGGAAGCGAATATCGAGTCCATGCAAAACCTGTACGACAATCTGCGCGAGTACGGCTATGACCTGACTCGACTTCCGTTCGTGATACAGTACAACAAGCGGGACCTTCCTACGGCAGCCCCCATTGCCGAGTTGCAAGAGGCTCTCAACCCAGGATGGGAGGTAACCGATCCAGAGCGGCAGCGAGTGACGCCGGACCTCTACCATGCCGGAGAGTACCTGACGCAACAGCTCCCGGACGGGCGTTGGATAGAGCGAGCTGCCTACTTCGAGGCGGTAGCCGTGACTGGAGACGGTGTTTTCGATACCTTAAAGGCGATCTCTAAGCTGGTCCTCAAGTCGCTGAGTTAGTCCGCACACACCGATGAACCTACCCAATACGATCACGGTGGGACGTATCGCGGTCTCACCGCTGATTGCAACCTTGGTGGTGAACTCGAGCTGGTTCCCGCGCCTCTCGGCGTGGCTGCTCTTCGTGGCCGCGGCCGTTACTGACTATGTGGACGGAAAGTTGGCTCGGGACCGCAACCTCGTAACTAATCTCGGTAAGATGTTGGACCCGATCGCTGACAAGCTGCTCCTGATAGCCACGTTGTTGCCCATGTATTGGCTGATGCGGGACGTGGCTCTCCTAGCGACGGACGCTCTGCAGCACCGGTGGGCAGTGGCAGGGACACCCGGCCCAGTCGTAGTTGGATCTCGTTGGATGTATCCCTTCGTGACACCACTGGGGCTGGTGGGACTCCCGCTGTGGATCGTGGCAATAGTGATCGGCCGCGAGGTGTTCATGATCCTGTTCCGCCAGGTCGCCGCGCGCCGAGGAGTGGTGATCTCCGCTATCGGGCCGGCTAAGTGGAAGACCGCTTTTCAGTCCGTGTGGGTGGGAGCGGCTTTCTTCTGGTTCATGGCAGCGACTGCGGCCGCCGAGCGTCGCTGGAGTGGTCCCGCTTGGGATGCCTTCGCGATGTTCAACGGCACCGTCGGCGCTCTGTGCATGGCAGGAGCTGTGCTCCTCACTCTGTACTCTTTGCTTCTCTACATTCGGCGCTACGGCGCCGTAGTGCTGCGCGGCGTGCCGACTGACTCGGCACGGAGTTGATTCTGGGCGCAGGTGGCCGCGTTGGACTCTAACCCGACCGCCGCCCTGAGAGTAGAGCTGGTAGCCATCGGCGACGAACTCTTGCTCGGCCAGACGCAGGACAGTAACTCCGCGTGGCTAGCGTCAGAGTTGGCGGCAATAGGGAGTGTGGTCACCCGCCGTACCGCTGTAGGCGACGACGAGGCGGCAATAAGGCAGGCTATCGCCGAGGCGCTGGACCGCACTGGAGCGGTCATCGCGACGGGCGGACTGGGTCCGACACCGGACGACGTTACGCGCGAAGCTGTAGCGGCACTGTTCGGTGCCGCTCTAGTCTTTGACGCTGGCGTCTGGGACGCGATACGCGCGCGCTGGCAGCGGCGGGGACGCTCGGCTGAGCCGCCGGAATCGAACAAGGTGCAGGCCATGGTCCCGAAAGGAGCGTTGGTTCTGCACAACCCCGAGGGGACCGCTCCTGGGCTGTTTCTTCAGGATCCGCGCGGACGTTGGGTTGCTCTTCTCCCCGGGGTGCCGCGCGAGATGCGGGCCATCTACACGCAGAGGCTGCTGCCCCTCCTGCAGGACCGCTTCCCTTCCGGCGATAGGGTCGTGCGTTGGCGGGTTCTGAGGACGACCGGAGTGGCCGAGTCGCGGCTTGTCGAGATTCTGAGCGGCCTTACACTCGAGGACGGCCTCAAACTGGCCTTTCTCCCGGGTCCGGAAGGTGTGGATCTCAGGGTCACGGTATCAGGCCTGCCTGCCGCCGCCGCTGAGCGCCTGCTCGAATCGGCCGCGTCGTCCATGCGCGAAAGACTGGGGAGCTACGTGTATGCGCTGGGCCGAGAGGACCTAGCGGGCGTCGTATTGGATCTGTGCCGGCGCCAGCAGCTTTCGCTATCGGTTGCCGAGAGTTGCACTGGTGGCCTGCTCGGAGAGCGGCTTACGTCGATAGCCGGTTCCAGTGACGTCTTCGTGGGTGGTGTGGTGGCCTACTCGAACCGAGTGAAGGTAAGGGAACTCGGCGTTCCCCCAGAGCTCCTCGAGCGCGTGGGTGCGGTAAGCGAGGAGGTAGCCCTGGCGATGGCGGAAGGTGTACGCGACAAGCTGGGAACGCGCGTTGCGATCGGGATTACGGGGATCGCCGGGCCTACCGGTGGTACTCCTGACAAGCCCGTGGGTACTGTCTGCATTGCGGTGGTGGCGCCTGGCTGGCGACGTTCGTTCAGATCGTGGTTCCCTGGCGATCGAGCCGAGGTGCGATTTCGCGCCTCGCAGGCTGCGTTGGATGCATTAAGGCGACGACTGATAGGCGAGTAAGAAGTCTGCCGAAACGGCGGCCCTGGTGGGCACGAGCGTTGCAACGGCAAACCCGGCGACGCGAGATTTTGGAGCGAGCCGGGCCGAGCACGCAGAAGGGAGCCCGGGTCCAAGGATCGATCGAAGATGGATAGACAAGAAGATAGAACGTCTCAGAATCTGTCGGGCCAAGAAGAGCAAGAGCTTGCGCCTGAGGCTCGGGATCCGTCGAGCGAGAGCGCCGAGACGGCTGCTGGTTCCAGTTCGGCTGCGAACGAGAATACGGAGAGCAGTCTGCCGGCAGCGTCGGAGCCGATTGCGCTGGCCGAGGAATTAGCGCGTGAGCTCCATTTGGAGCGGGACAAGTTCCTGCGACTCGCTGCTGAATTCGATAACTATCGCAAGCGCAGCGTACGGGAGCGCCAGGAGGCCGGCTGGCGAGCCCAGGGCGACCTGGTGATGGGCTTGCTGGACGCTCTGGACGACATTCTTCGCTTCGCCCACCTCGATCCGTCCTCGGTGGACGCCGCGACGGTGGTAGAGGGCGTAG
>DATMBI010000042.1:0-3133 GCA_035559375.1 Gemmatimonadaceae bacterium
GGCGTTGGCGGAGCTGCAGGGCCGCACCGCAGATGTGATCACTCTCCCGGATGGGCGTGCCATCAACAACATCTTCTGGAACCACCTCTTCAAGGAGTTTCCAGAAATTCGCCAGTTCCAGGTGGTCTTACTGAGGGAGGGTCGTCTCGCTATCCAGCTAGTGGGAGCGGGATTCGTCCAGGAGCGCGAGCGACGTTGCCGTGACGTGTTGCAGCGGTTTCTCGGAGAAGTTTCTTTCGACCTCCGATGGGTGGATGCGATCTCCCGCTCTCCGAGCGGAAAGTTGCGTCAGGTGATCGTAGAGTAGTAGCCCGCTAGGCTTCAACGAAGAAGCTGCTTGGCGATCGTCTGAAGCTGCATGTTGGACGTGCCTTCGTAGATGGTGCCTATCTTAGCGTCGCGATAGTATTTCTCGACTGGGTAGTCCTTCGTGTAGCCGTAGCCACCGAATAGCTCCACTGCTAGCGAGGTAACGCGTTCGCAGACCTGCGAGGAGTAAAGCTTCGCCATGGCTCCCTCCTTCTGCACGTCCACCCCGGCGTCACGCAGGCGCGCCGCGCGATAGACCAAAAGTCGCGCCGCCTCCAGCTCAGTGGCGGCCTGGGCGATCTGAAACTGCACGCCTTGGAACTCGGCGATCGGGCGGCCGAACTGCTTGCGCTCTTTCACGTAGGCGATAGCGTGCGCCAGCGCTCCAGAAGCGACGCCGATCATTTGAGCACCGATCCCGATCCGGCCACCGTTTAGAGTGTCTATGGCGATCCGGTAACCCTGCCCGACGGGACCCAGCACATTCTCGGATGGGACCCTGCACCCGTCTAGGATCAGCTCCGTAGTGCTTGACGCCCTGATGCCGAGCTTGTCTTCCTTGCGACCGACTGCGAAACCCGGGAAATCGCGCTCTACCAGGAAGGCCGTGATGCCGCGGTAGCCGGCTTCGGGGTTGGCGTTGGCGAAGACGATATACAGCTGCGCCTCGGCGCCATTGGTGATCCACATCTTGCGGCCGTCGAGGATCCAGTGGTCGCCCTCCTGCCGCGCCCTAGCAGCCAAGCTGAAAGCATCCGAACCGGAACCAGCTTCCGATAGCGCGTAGGCTCCCACCCACTCGCGTGCCAGGCGCGGTAGGTAGCGTGCCTTTTGCTCTACCGTCCCGTAGCGGAGCAGCGGGTAATTGACCAGCGTATTCTGGACGTCCATTACGATAGCAGTAGCCGCATCCACTCGGCTGATCGCTTCCACGGCCAGAGTTACCAGCATCATGCTGCCGGCCGACCCGCCGAACTCCTCAGGGACCTCGATAGCCATGAGGCCGAGTTCGAACATCCGTTTCAACAGCCCGGGTTCGATTTTTTCTTGCCTCTCCATTTCTCTTACGAGAGGCTTCACCTCCGCCTCTGCGAATTCGGCCACCGAGTCTTCGAAGAGCGACTCTTCGTCAGTCAGCAGCAGAGGCGTTCCCTTCGACATACCTGTAGTTTCGCTAGCCATAGCTCAGTTGGAGCGAACGTAGGGTAGTGCGCCGTACTGGCCGTTACTGCGCCAACGATATCGCGGTCGATCCCGGTTCGGTATCGGGCTTCCCTGCCGAATTACTCGCGGTGCCGAAGACCTCGAGGGCCAGCGCCACTTTTCCGAACGGCGCCGACACCTGAACACCCTGAACGCTGGGTCTGACTCGCTCCAGCATCTCTCTGGCGATCGCTATTCCCTCTGCGATCGCGTGCTCTCGCGAGCGCTCGTTGGCGCGGCGCATGCGTTCGATGATCTCGGAGGGCACCACCACACCTGGAACCTCGTTGGCGAGGAACTCGGCGTTGCGAACCGAGACCAGCGGCCAGATCCCCGCCACTATAGGAATGCGTACGTCTTCGATCGAGCGGAGGAAGCGCTCTAGTTGTCCGGGATCGAAGACCGGCTGTGTAATAGCGAATTCCGCGCCCGCTTCGACTTTGTAGCGGAAGCGACGAAGTTCCAGTTCCGGGTCCAGCGCGGCGGGATTGCATCCCACACCGATGGCGTACTGGGTAGGCACTCCTATCGCATTGCCACCGGGGTCGAGGCCACGGTTGAGGTTGCGCACCAGGTTGGTAAGGCCGATCGAGTCGATGTCGAAGACGGCGGTCGCGTCGGGATAAGGCCCCATCTTGGGTGGATCACCGGTAATGATCAATAAGTTGCGCAACCCCAGGGCAGCTGCGCCCAGCAGATCGCTCAGCATCCCGAGCAAGTTGCGGTCGCGGCAACAGTAGTGTGTGACCGTCTCGATTCCGACACGTTGCTCGATGAGGATCGAAGTCATGAGCGCGCCCATGCGGCTCTGGGCTCGAGGTCCGTCAGGGACATTCACCGCGTCCACGCCGGCTGCCTTCAAGCTGGCCACGTCCTCGAGCATGCGCGACGGGTCGGTGCCTCTAGGCGGCACGATCTCGACCGAGGTCACGAACTCGCCTCGAGCCAGCTTGCCAGCGAAGCGGGAGCGTTGGGCGAACGGTACCGGCTCGACGCCTGTGGTCTGCCGAGGGAGCGGCTCGCGACCGGCAGCGATTTCTCTGGCTCGAGCTCCGACTTCCTGCGAAGCTACTCGAGGCGACGCGACATGCGCTCTCCTAGGTCTGAGAGGGCGAATTCCATGGGCGATGGCTCTGATGTGTTCGGGAGTAGTGCCGCAGCAGCCTCCGATGATTCGCGCTCCACCCTGGATCAGGTGGCGCGCGTAGGTGGCCATGTACTCTGGACTAGCCATGTACATGCTGCGTCCCTCGACAGAGCGCGGCATGCCGGCGTTAGGCTGGGCGCTCAACTTCCGTGACGTGACCCGAGCCATCTCCTCGATCGCCTCCAGGATGCCCTGCGGACCGACTGAACAGTTGAGACCGATGATGTCCGCCCCCAGCGCGTCCAGTCGTCGGGCCACGTCCGCCGGGGCTGCACCGAACGGCGTGCGTCCGTCGGGGCCGATTGTCATCTGGGCGATGACCGGCGTCGCAGGATCCACATCCCGAGCCGCGGCGACCCCCTGTGCGATTTCCTCGAGATCTCCGAAGGTTTCCAGGAGGAAGCAGTCCACGCCGCCTTCTTTGAGAGCCGCGAACTGTTCCGCGAACCAGGCACGCGCCTCGTCCACTCCGGT
>DATMBI010000043.1:0-11371 GCA_035559375.1 Gemmatimonadaceae bacterium
GAGAACGGTCGCTATTTCGCGCGGCGGTTCGGTGACTTGGATCTTCGGGATCCTCACGCACACAGTGACCTTCGGCAACCAACCTGGTGCACCAGCTGGAATCGACAACGGTTATTCGCGCACGGAATCTCGGACCTTCAATACTGCCGGGAACTTCGACTACGTGTGCACGATTCACGCTGGGATGGGTGGAAGAGTGATCGTGCGCTAGGAGCAGATCGATCTCGGCTCCGCCGGGATCTCGTTAGGGTGGCGTACCGTTGCCGGCCATGGGGGTGGAGCAGGCAGGTGGTCGGTGGCGGTACGTCATTCTTTCCCGAGCTTGACGTGGCATACCGGTTAGGCTAGCCTGCCTGGCGCAACGGACTTCGAATCGCAGTCTGCCGCTCTTGCCAGCCCCCGGTGAGCCTGCTGAACACGCCCCTTACTAGACACGCCGGCATCGAGGTGCCGCTCCTCTGTGGAGCCATGTACCCCTGTAGCAACCCGGAGTTGGTAGCAGCAGTCAGCGAGGCGGGCGGTCTGGGGATCGTGCAGCCCGTATCGTTGACGTATGTCCACGGCCACGAGCTGCGCCCTGGACTGCGATATATACGGCAGCTCACTTCCAAACCCGTGGGCTTCAACGCGCTGATCGAGAAATCCTCGCGCCGCTACCACGAGCGCATGGTGCGTTGGGTGAGCATCGCCCTCGACGAAGGAATCCGTTTCTTCGTGACCTCGCTGGGCAATCCGCGCTGGGTAGTGGAGCGTGTGCACGACGCGGGTGGTTTCGTGTACCACGATGTTACCGAACGAAAGTGGGCCTTGCGCGCCGTGGAAGCGGGTGTGGACGGACTGATCGCGGCCAATAACCGTGCCGGAGGACACCCTGGAAAGCTGAGTGTCGAGGCCCTCCTCGACGAGGTCGGCGACCTGGGACTGCCTGTCGTTTGCGCGGGAGGGATCGCTACGCCCCAGCAGTTCCGCGAGGTCATCGCCATGGGGTACGCTGGCGCGCAGTTGGGGACCCGCTTCATCGCCACCCCGGAGTGCCGGGCTAGCGCAGCCTACAAGCAGGCCATAGTGCGCGCTTCGGAAGAAGACATCGTCCTTTCGGAGCGGATAACGGGGATCCCTGTTTCGGTCATATTCACCGAGCGGATACGGCGCACGGGGACGAAGGCCGGCCCCTTAGCTCGGTCGATGTTGCGGAGCCGCCGTACCAAGCACCTGATGCGTACTATCTATGCCTTGCGCGCCGTCTGGCAGCTCAAGCGCGCGGCCATGGACGACAGCGGCACCGAGGAATACTGGCAGGCTGGAAAGAGCGTGGAGGGGATAGTGTCTATCGAACCGGCGGCTCGGATCGTACGGTGCTTCGCGAGCGCCTTGGACTGAACAACCCCGCTACTGTGGGGTCAGCAGAGGATCTCCGCGGCCGCGCGCCGCGACCCACCAGGCTGCCTCGACTACCTGGCCGCGGACTCCGTACACGTAGTCGTTGAGGTGTACAGTCACGCATACATGATTGGGCACGAGCCGCACTAGGTCGCCCACCTTAGGCCGCCAGTCGCTCTTCCTCAGATCGAGCACTCCGTGCTCTTCCGACATCCGGACTACAGAGACCTCGGGATGGTCCAATACGCAGGCAAACCCCGAGTCGACGCCGGAAACTAGAGGTTCGCGACCCAGTGCCTTGGATCCCGCATCCACCACGGCCTGGCCTGGGACCGCGGTGCTGACCACCGTCGCCAGCACGGTCAGGGCGCAGTCCTCCCAGCCGCACGCTTCGGCCAGGACCGTGGCCCGATCGTTGTACACGTACGTCCCCGGCCGAACTTCGGTGATAAACGGAACCTCGTGCATCCGCCAGGCCGCAGGTGTGGAACCGCCACTCACTACCTGCGGTGGCATTCCAGCTGCGTCCAACGCGCGCACGAACCGTTCCAGGTCGCGCCCTAGCCGCTCGATAGCCTCGTCCTGCCGCGGCAAAGGCTCTCGAATGTGGCCGGGGTAGAAGCAGATCCCTCTGTAACGCAATGGTGAGAGGGCCCGAGCTCTGGACGCCAGCAGAACGGCCTCCTCAGGTTCGGTTACTCCGACTCGCCGCATCCCCACGTCCACCTCGATGTAAACCCCTACTTCGCGATCGGCAGCCTCCGCCAGGTCCGCCAGCGCCTCCAAGGCTTCTAGCGAATCGAGTGCCACGGTCAGAGCGGCGTCGCGCGGCAAGCTGAACAGACGGCGCAGCCGCGGCGAACCCACCGGCGGGTAAGCCCACAAGAGGTCGTGACTCACGTCGGCCATGACCTCTAGCTCCCGCAACGTTGCGCAGGTCAAACCGACTGCGCCTAGTCGCAGCTGCTCGGCTGCCAGACGCGGCGATTTGTGCGTCTTGACGTGGGGACGGAGCGCCAAGCCGTGCAACGCGCAGTATGCCGCCATCCGGTCGAGGTTGGCGGCCAGCCTGTCCAGGTCGACTAGCGGAACGGGAGTCTCGAGGTCGGTCAGATAGATCGGCATCGTCGAACTACCACCATCCCAGAACTTTCCACCAGAGCAGCCCCACCCCGGCGAAGACCGGGATGGTAACGAACGAAACCAGCAGGCCGATCCGCCACCAGTCGGCCTGACTCACATAACGCGCCCCGAAATAGATCGGTGCCGGCGTAGTACCGTAGTGCGTGAGCGAAGCGCTGAGATTGGAAAAGTACGCCAGCCCGAGTACAGCTAGCGCTGGCGGTGCGCCGGCAGCGAGCGATACCACGAGAAAGGGGACGTACATCGCCGTAGCATGTGCCGTGATGCTGGCAAAACCATAGTGGGCATAAAAGTAGACCAGCGCCAAGACTGCCAAAGCGGGGGCCCACTCCCAGCCACTCGTTAGGCTCGCTGTAGCTTCGGCGAACCGCGTCGTTATCCCCGTTTCGCCCAAAGCCTCGGCCATCCGAACCAGGCCGCCGTACCATATAAATACGTCCCACGCCGAGCGTTCACCCATTATTTCGTCCCAGCGAAGCACCCCGAAGAGCAGTAGAGCCGATATCCCGACCAAGGCGACAACTGCGTAGTGGACGCCATGCCATGCCTGGGTCATCCACATCAGAGCTACGAGCACGAACACAACTAGCGTCGTGCGTTCGGCGCGGGACATGGCGCCCATCCTCGCCAATTCCGCATTGGCCATCTCGCGGGCCATGGGGGTGTGCCGCACTTCAGGCGGGAAGATGCGAAAGATGAGCCACGGCACCAGCAGAAGCGCCACCAGGCCCGGCACGACAGCTCCGGCAAACCATTTGGTGTAAGACAGGTCATAGCTAGCTGTCTGTCCTGCGAACCGGGCAATCAGGACGTTGGATGCTTGGCCGGTCAGGAACATCGCGCACGCGACCACATCGCTCTGGTAGACAGCCGTCATCAAGAAAGCGCCCAGTCGCCGCGCAGTCGGGCCGGGAAGCGAGTCGTAGGCCTCTGCCAAGCTGCGTGCTACGGGGAAAACCACCCCCCCGGCCCGCGCCGCGTTGGATGGCACCACGCTGGCCAACACTGTATCGCTGGCAACCAGCGCGTAGGACAGTCCTAGTGAACGCTTCCCCAAGGCCCGAATGAAAAGAAAAGCGATTCGCCGCCCCAGGCCGGTCTTGAGTATGCCTCGCGACATGAAGAAAGCGCAAAGAACCAACCAGACAATCGGGTCGGCGTAGCCGCGTAGCGCATCCACCGGCGTCATAGTGCCGGTAACGGCTACCGCACACACTCCGAGGAATACCACAGCGCCCGCAGGGAGCGGCCTGACCACGGACCCCACGATCGTGGCAGCAAAGATGGCTAGCAAACGCCACGACTCACCGCTGATTCCGTCCGGCACCGGCACTGCAAGTACGAGAAACAGAATCCCTAGCACTGCCCCCCAGCGCCACAGGCGCTCGCGGGCGCTTGCCCCCTCCCCGTCCTGCTGGGCGACACCGCCGCCGCCGGCGGCACTGCCAGGCCGTACCTGTTCCATGGGCGCCAAATATGGAGCGCGGTTGCGAGAAGTGGCAGGAGCGCGGGCGGAAACGCCCAGAAGAGGTGGGGGACGCGTCGGCGCCCCGAGCCAGCGGGGAAAACTCCGACTGCCATGTCCCCGGTTGCAGTTATCATACATGCGATCGACTAAGCATCGAGCAGGCCCGACACCCAGACCTCGTACACAGCTATGACTGCACTTCCACGCTATGCAATGTCGAGAACGGTGGACCTGCCGTTCGAGGAAGCCGATCGCCGCGTTCGCGACGAACTCAAGAAGGAAGGTTTCGGGATCCTCACTGAAATCGACGTCCAGGCTACGCTGAAGGAGAAACTGGGGGTGGAGTTCACCCCCTACAAAATCCTGGGAGCCTGCAATCCGCCACTAGCGCACCAGGCACTACAAGCGGAACCAGACGTCGGCCTCCTACTCCCCTGCAACGTAGTTGTGCGTGCGCTCCCTGAGGCGCGGCGCACGGTGGTGGAGATTCTGGATCCGGCGGTTCAGTTCGAGCTTTCGGGTAACGAGAGCCTACGGCACTTGGCTCACGAGGCACGCTCGCGCCTAGAGCGAGCTCTCAGCCGACTCACGGCCGAGGGTTGAGACACAGTGGCTGCACGCCCGGCGAGCAAGGGTCGTAGCGCCAACGCCACCTCGCAACGGACTCCAGGGCACGACCTCTCCGATCGATTGCATCGCGAGCTGGCGCGCCGCGCCGAAGAGCTGAGGCGCGCGATCCGGCATCACGATTACCTGTACTATGTGCTCGACCGGCCGGAGATTTCCGACGCCGAGTACGATCGCCTGAGGGAAGAACTCGAGGCTATCGAACGAGAGCACCCGGAGCTGATAACGCCCGACTCACCTACACAGAGGGTCAGTGGCCGCCCAGCCCAAGGTTTCGCTGTCGCACGGCACACCGTGCCACTCCTGAGCCTCGAGTCAACGCGCGACCAGGCCGCTGTACAGCGATTCGTCGCGAGGGTGCGAGAGGTGGCACCCAACTCGGCCCTGCTCCTGCAACCCAAGCTGGATGGCGCTTCTATCGAGCTGATCTACGCTCGGGGCGAACTCGAACGAGCCATCACACGAGGCAACGGAATCGAAGGGGAGGACGTGACCGCTAACGCGCTGACGATTCGCTCGGTTCCCCGGAAGCTCGCAGGAGCCAGACCTCCCAGGAAGTTGGCCATCCGCGGCGAGGTAATGATATGGCTGCGCGACTTCGTGAAGCTGAACGAAAGGTTGGTGGAGCACGGGGAGGAGCCGTTTGCCAACCCTCGCAATGCAGCGGCCGGTTCGCTACGCCAGCTGGACCCTAACGTGACGGCCCAGCGGCCGCTGCGCTTCGTCGCCTACGAAATACTGGCGGTGGAGGGGCGCCAGTTCCAGCGCGACTGGGATGTCCTACAGGCCCTGCGCGATTGGGGTTTCGCTACCCCCGAACCGGTGGAGCGCGGCAGCGACGCCACTGATGTGGTGCAATACCACACTAAGATGGCAGCCCAACGCGAGACACTGCCGTTCGAGATAGATGGCATCGTCGTCAAAGTGGACGAGCTGGCGGCACGTACGGTGCTAGGCACTACGTCGCATCACCCACGCTGGGCACTGGCCTACAAGTTCGAACCTCGGGCTGAGGTCACTCGCGTGGAAGGAATTGCACTGCAGGTAGGCCGCACTGGAGCCGTGACGCCCGTCGCCCTACTCAGGCCCGTGGACGTGGGTGGAGTGACAGTTTCGCGGGCCACGCTTCACAATCGCAGCGAGCTAGAACGGCGCGACATTCGCGTGGGCGACCTAGCGCGCGTGCAGCGCGCCGGCGACGTTATCCCGGAGATCGTCGAGCGAGTCCCCGAGCCAGGAAAGCGCAGGGGCCCGCGTTTCCGCTGGCCCACGCGTTGCCCGGCCTGCGGCACCAAGTTGGTGGAACGCGGCCCGCTGACCATCTGCCCCAACCGTTTTTCCTGCCCGGCGCAACTCAAGCGCGCACTGGTACACATGGCCTCCGAAAACGGCTTCGATATCCCGGGAATCGGTGAGGAAACGGCCTCGGCACTGGTCGAATCGGAGTTGGTACGGCAGCCCGCGGACCTCTTCAGGCTCGGTGTCGAGGATTTCATGAAGTTGCCTCGGTTCGCCCGCCGTTCTGCAGAGAAGCTGGTGAGGGCTATCCAGTCGGCGCGCCGCATCCCGCTGGATCGGTTTCTATACGCGCTCGGCCTCCCCGAAGTGGGTGTGGTCACAGCCCGAGCCCTCGCGCGGCACTTCCGTCGGCTCGACGCATTGCGGCGTGCGTCGCTCGAAGATTTGAGGTCGGTGGACAGAATCGGCGAGGTGGCGGCTCGCGCTATCTACGAGGCTTTGCGGGAGCCACGAACCAAAGCCCTCCTCGACGGACTACTGGCGGCCGGGGTCGAGATCGTAGAGCCGGCGGCTCCAGCGGGGGGACCGCTCAGCGGCAAACGAATCGTATTCACGGGAGAGCTGACGAAGTACACTAGAAGCCAAGCGGCAGCGCTCGTGGAATCGTTAGGTGGAACCGTGGCAAGTTCCGTCGGTCCGAGCGTGGACTTCGTCGTCGCAGGCGAAAACCCCGGTTCGAAGCTTGAGGAGGCGAAGCGGCGCGGTATTCCGATACTGAACGAGAAGGGGTTCGAACGGCTCGTGCGTAGCGCGCGAAAGCGCGGTGAGGCCAAACCAGAGCGACGCTAGGACCGGGGGCGCAGCCTCCGCAACAGATCCTTGAGGGGCAAAGCATTCAGCACGTTGCGTCGGGTGGCCCAACCACGCCGCGCCTGATCCACTCCCCAACGCATGAACAGCAACTCGGCAGTAGAGTGGGCATCGCTTCCGATGACGAGCTGGACACCTGCTTCGATGGCGCGACGTACCATGATGTCGTCCAGATCCAACCTCTGTGGCTGCGCATTCACCTCCAGCGCCACGCCCTCTTCGGCACAGGCCGCCAAGACCGCGTCCACGTCGAACACCATCGCGGTTCGGCGCCCGATCATGCGACCGGTGGGATGACCGATGATCTGCACTGCAGGATGCCTGATGGCCCGGAGCAGCCGCTCGGTCTGCCGCTTCTCCGGCAAATCGAAGTGAGAGTGGACCGAGGCCACCACGATGTCGAATCCCGCCAGTGTGCGGTCGTCTAGATCCAAAGTGCCATCGGCGTGGATATCCACTTCGACACCTTTCAGCAGTGTCAATCCTCGCAGCGACGCATTGAGCTTGTCGATTCTCTTCCACTGCCGCCGGAAGCCCGCTGCATCCAGTCCCCCAGCGACGCGCACGGCAGGTGAGTGATCCGTTACCGCCAGATACTCGTAACCCATCGTCTCGGCCGCGGCGGCCATAGCATCGAGCGAATCACGACCATCGCTGTCTGTGGTGTGAGTCTGCAGGTCGCCGCGGATTTCCTCGAGCGATACCAACTTCGGGAGCTCGCCACGCTCTGCAGCCTCGATTTCCCCTCTGTTCTCCCTCAATTCGGGCGGGATCCAAGGCAGACCGACGGCTTCGTAAACCTCGTGCTCCGTTCGGCCTGCTATCCAGCGCTTGCCACGGTACACGCCGTACTCGTTGATCTTCAGACCACGCTCCTGGCCCCGGTGCCTGATGGCAATGTTGTGGGCCTTGGACCCAGTGAGGTAGTGCAGTGCCGCTCCGTAACTGCGCTCCGGTACGACCCTCAAGTCCACTAGTAGCCCTGACTTGAGTCTGATCGAAGCTCGCGTGCTGCCCCTAGCCAGCACCTCCGCAGCGCCGGGATAGCGCGTAAAGCGCTCTACGAGCATGGCACCTTTGCTCGCTGTAGCGACGATGTCCAGATCGCCTACCGTTTCGCGGCAGCGTCGCAAGCTGCCGGCTGCCTCTACCTTCTCGGCACCTGGCGTCGCCTGAAGATAGCGCACCAGTTCGTCAGCATACTGGACCGCGGTGGCGCGCAACACGCGCTGCTCTTCGAAGCGATGAGCGTGCAGTTCCTCGAGAATAGCACGCTCGGTCTTCTCGCCGAAACCGGGCAAGGTTCGGATCAGGCCTCCCTCGGCGGCACGCTCCAGATCGTCGAGCGTCCGCAGACCGAGCTTCTCGCTCAATAGCCGGGCGCGCCGCGGGCCGATCCCTCTGATGCGCATGAACGTGACGGCACCCGGCGGTGCTTCGCGACGCAGATCCTCGAGTACCTGTAATGTTCCCGTGCGCACGATCTCGGCGATCTTGCCGGCTAGATCCGCACCGATGCCAGGAAGCTCGGTAAGGCGGTCCGGATTCTCCCTGACCAGGCTTTCCACCGGCTCGGGTAGCTCTTCGATCACCCGGGCGGCAGTCTGGTAGGCACGTACGCGAAAGGGATTGGCCCCGGTAATCTCCAGCAGTTCGGCGACTTCGCGCAGTACCCGGGCCACCTCGGCGTTCTCGATGCGACGCTGCGACGCGCCCTTGCGCTCGGGTGACAGATGCTCTTTGGCACCCGGGGCGATACTCGCTGCGCCGGTCATTCTCTTCTTGCGCGATGCCACCCTATTGCTCGCCATGGGACGGGTAGATCCGTGGCCCGGACAAAAGGGACGCCCTATGGCTGTCCCTGTCGCATGGCTAACGGCAAGCAAGTTACTTTAAAACGATCGCGACGCTACCGGGCGCGTTCCTACAACGCGCCGGGGCTCCCACTACAGAACAGGACGGGCGCATGTCGAGCATCGTGTACCTCAATGGCAGCTTCCTACCGCGCGATCGTGCCAGCGTTTCGGTGGACGATCGCGGCTTTTACTTCGGGGACGGCGTTTACGAAGTCACCAGGGCGGTGAACGGAGCGCTCTTCGAATGGGAGCGCCACGCCAAGAGACTTCGCCGAGGGCTGGAGGAGCTACGCATAGATCCTGGTATCGGGAGCGACGAACTCTACGAGCTACAGCTGCAACTTCTGCGGGAGAACAGGCTCACGACGGGTGAGGCTACGGTGTACCTCCAGATTACGCGAGGAGCGGCGCCCAGGACGCACCACTTTCCGCCAGGCGGTACCAAGGCCACGGTATTTCTTTCGGCCACGCGCTTCGATCCGCCTAACGCGCAACGAGCCACGGGTGTCGAGGCTGTTACCTATCCCGATTACCGCTGGTCGCGCTGCGACTTGAAGACGGTGAACCTCCTACCTTCCGTACTGGCCAAGCAGTATGCGGTCGAGAGGGGAGCCTTCGAGGCGATCTTCGTGCGCCAGGCGGTTGTCACAGAGGGATCGCACACCAACGTGTTCGCGGTCGTAGACGGCGAGGTCCGTACTTATCCCAACTCGAACTATGTACTCCCCGGTGTCACTCGTGACGTCGTGGTCGAGATCGCCCGGGAGTTGGGTATCCCGGTGAGCGAGACACCGATCTACGTGCACGAACTACCCCGTGTGGCCGAGCTGTTCTTGACAGGTACGACGAGCGATGTGATGCCGGTAGTGAAGCTGGATGGACGCCCAGTGGGTAGTGGAACTCCGGGGCCGGTAGCGCGGAGGCTCTACGAAGCGCTGGCGGCGCGACTGGCCGCGCTACCAGAAGGCGCCACGGTGAGGTGAGCATGCAGCGAACTAGAGCTCTGGCGCTGGCGCTTTCCTTCGCGATCTGGCCGTGCACTCTGGGGGCGCAGCGCAACCCGCGATCTACACCTGCAGCCGCGGTACCGGCCGTGCATCCGGCGGTGCGCGCTGCCCTGGAACGAGTCCGGGCAGACAACGAATGGACACTCCAGCAGCAGGCTTCGATTTGCGAGATACCCGCACCTCCTTTTCGCGAGGAGCGCCGAGCCGCGGAAATGAAACGTCGTTTCGAGGAACTCGGCCTGCAGAACGTTCGCGTGGACTCGATCGGGAACGTGATCGCAGAGCGGCCAGGCAGCGGCACCGGGCCAGTGATAATCTTCTCGGCCCACCTGGACACTGTCTTCCCCGAGGCCACCGACGTGCGCGTCAGGCGGGAGGGTACGATCCTACGCGGTCCAGGGATCGGAGATAACTGCAGAGGGCTCGCGGTTCTGTTGGCTGTTGCCAGGGCAATGCGTGCCGCTGACGTGCGCACGGAGGGTGCGATTTTCTTCGTCGCCAACGTAGGGGAGGAGGGGCCCGGTAACCTGCGTGGTGTGCGTTACCTGTTTTCGCGCCCCCCAGCGCCTATCGACTATTTCGTAGCGGTGGACGGGACCGGATTGGGCCTTACCAGCCGAGCAGTGGGGAGCAATCGCTATCGCGTTTCGTTCCGCGGACCCGGTGGCCATTCCTACGGGGCCTTCGGCATGCCCAACCCTATCCATGCCCTCGGCAGGGCTATCGCGAAGATCGCCGAGATCCAGGTGCCAGCAGAACCAAAGACCACATTCAACGTGGGCATCGTGGAAGGTGGCACTTCGGTAAACACCATATCGCCCCTGGGTTCGATGGAAGTGGATCTGCGATCCGAATCTCCCCGTGAGTTGGCCCGCTTGGATTCGCTCTTCCGGAAGGCCGTGAACGAGGCTTTGGAGGCGGAACGGGCCCGCTGGCCGGACTCGAGGGTCCCCCTCTCCGTGGAAATAGAATCCATGGGCGTTCGCCCGGCTGGCTCGCAGCCCGACACTGCACTCATCGTTAGGACGGCACAGGCCGCAGCTAGAGCTCTCGGGTTCGAATCGCCCACATCCGCTTCCAGTACTGACGCCAATCTCCCGATCAGTCTGGGGATCCCGGCGATAACGCTCGACGGCGGCGGACGTGGCAGCGGTGCTCACTCGCTCTCGGAATACTACGACGACGGAGACCGTGGCTGGCTAGGCCCTCAGTGGGCGCTGCTGGTGATAACGTCCCTGGCGGGAGTACGCTGAACGGTGCTCGCGGCTGGTGTGCCGAACTCGGTAGGCGAGCCAGGGCCTCGTATCGCCGCACTCTATATCTATCCCATGAAGTCGGCTCGCGGCGTCGCTGTCGACGAGGTGATCCTGGACGAACGAGGAATCGTCGGGGATCGCCGCTGGATGCTCACGGATCGCTCTGGAAAGTATTTGGGGTTGCGGGCACATCCGCGGCTAGCCTTGATGGAAGCCGAGCATACTGCAGAAGGCTTAGTGCTTCGCTTCGGCGAAGAGACAATCGAGATAGAAACTCCGCGACCCGATCGCGCACCCTGGCTCCAGGCGCAGGTCTGGAGCGGACCCTGTCAGGTTCTGGAAGCCGACCCGGATGCGGCCGCTCGTATCGGAAGGTTCCTGGGCATCTCTTGCCGTTTGGTCTACCTTCCGGAGAATGCAGTAGGTCCTGATGCCTCGCCATACGGGCTCTTCGGTGGCCGAGAGCGGCAGATCGCGCTCAGCGACGGTGCTCCCATCTTGCTTACGACTACGAGTTCGCTGGAC
>DATMBI010000044.1:0-8499 GCA_035559375.1 Gemmatimonadaceae bacterium
ACCAGGCTCGCTCCTGTCTGACCTCTAGTGCTAAGTGCTTGTTTCCGAAGCCGTTACGAGCGTGGCGTCGAGTGACGCAGGGCGTCGAAATACGGGGGGCCGGAAGTTGCTGCCGCTGGCACGGTCAACTCTTCCGGCCCCTGTGATGTCCGATCGAGGCGCTAACTCGAGCGCTGGCTACTAGCGCCTGAGGTTCACCAGCTCGTTTAGCATCTCGTCGGACGTCGTGATCACCCGCGCGTTAGCCTGAAAGCCGCGCTGCGTGACGATCATGTTGGTGAACTCTACGGAGAGATCCACGTTGGAGTTCTCCAGTGCACCGGGAGTGATGGTCGACGGGATACTCGATCCGGCGAAGCCCATCACCGCCATCCCCGAGTTCGCGGATTCCGCATACATGTTGTCTCCCTGGCGCAGCAAGCCAGAGGGATTGTTGAATTTTGCGAGCGCGATCTGAGCGAGCGCCATGCTCACGCCGTTGGTGAAAAAGCCCGTGATGACGCCAGCGGTATCGATGGAGATACCGGTGAGATCGCCGGATGGATAGCCATCTTGACTGGACACGACGGCATTGGACGGATTCGCGAAACCAGCCAGACCGTCGATGTCGTTCGCCGTACCACCGAACACGGTGATGTCGAACGGATCGCCGCCACCGTTAGGCGTGATGGTGATGTCCGTCCCACCACCTGGTGCCGTGAACGATGCCAGGCTGCCGTTAGAGTTGAACTGCACGGAACCACTACCCGATGGAGAGATGGTTGCCGTGTCGCAAGTCACGTCCCAATCCCAAGTCCCTGTGCCAGTATTGGTGAAGGTGATCTGGAGAACATGGGGAGCACCGGCCGAATCGTAGACCGTGACACCCATGGAGTGAGTCTCGCCGACCTGCGCCCTCAGATTGAGGTTACCGGTGAGGGTGATCTTCGACGTAGCCCTCGGCGGCGACTTCTTGCCTAACGGGAGCTGGATGTCGCCGATTACCGACGAGCTGGAAAACGTTCCAGCGCTGTCTGCTACGATACCCTGGACGACGTATCCGTTGTTAGGGGCGATGAGCCGGCCATCGGCGTCGAGCTGGAAGTTACCCGCTCGTGTATAGAAGCGCCGCAGTCCGTTGCTGACCACGAAGAACGCATCTCCTTGAATGGCTAGATCCGTCATCTGGCCGGTCGCTTCGATGGTTCCCTGGGTGAACAGCTGGTCGATGCTCCCGATGTTCATACCGGAACCGATCTGGATGGGGTTGATACCGCCCAGATCGCCGGGAGGCCGCGATGCGCCCTGGAGAAGCTGAGAAAACCCTTCCTTGAATGTCACGCGTGAGGCCTTGAAGGCCACCGTGTTTACATTGGCGATGTTGTTGCCGATCACGTCCAGCCGCACTTGATGGTTGCGGAGCCCGGACACACCGGCATAGAGAGAACGAAGCATAGTCTTGTTCCTCGCTTAGGTTAGGCTAGTTGTTCGAAGAGTCGCTTGTCTTGATCGCCCGGACTTCGATGACCGACGAGAGCGGCACGCTCGTTCCACCTACTTGCAACCACACCGCACCGTCCTGCACGCTGAAGCCGCTCACCACAGCGATCGTGTATGTATTGATGCGCGTTGCCGAACGGTCGGCCTTCTTGAGGGCAACCGAGTAGCGGTACTCACCCGCAGGAACACCGTCGATGCTTACGGTCTGCAGACCGCTTCGCAGCGCGATGTCGCGCGTGGCCACCACGCGACCTGTGGCGTCACGAAGCGTGAGCGTGGCTGCCCCACCCTCGCCATCCACTCGTATGCTGACCTTGCCGGGGGTATCGTTGGCGATGCTGACACGGTCGCCTTCCACCACGACTTCACGGCCGATCAAAGTCGCCGCGTACGCCGTCTCCGAAAGCAGCGCTGCCCGGGCATCGCGATCGGCAGTGGCTGCCATGTCGCCACGCAAGAGCAGTAACTGCTCCACGGTGGAGAACTGGGCCAGCTGGGCTACCCACTCGGTGCCGCTCAGCGGGTTGAGGGGGTCTTGGTTCTTGAGCTGGCTGACCAGAAGCTGGAGGAACTGCTCCCGCGATCCGGTCTCCGGCTTGGGCGGTGTGGGAGGCGCAGGCGCACCCGATCCGGGTGCCTGGCCGATGGGCATGGGACTAGTCATACGTCTCTACCTCTCTCGCTCCCTTCCGGAGCGCTGGTGGGATCGTCCCTGACCTTGACTGCCGCCCTCGTCCTGACGGCGGTAGGAAAACGAGCTAGAACGACTGTCGCGAGCCTGCTGCCCTTCGCTGGTTCGCAGCGCAACCACGTCGTTAGGTACGGTCATGCTGGAATGCACGTCGCTAGCCCGAGACGGGGCCCGCACGACGACTATCGGATCCGAAAAGCCGGAGCGCTGCAGCGCAGCACGCAATTCCTCGACTCGACCGAAGAGCCGACCAGCCGCTAGGCTGTCCGGTTCGACGATAAGTGCCTCGACTCGGTCGCCGCGCACCGTTATGCGCAAACGAGCCGCGCTACCGTCGTCGAGTCGCAAAGTGATCTGCTGCTGGAGCTGGGGATCCTGGCTAGCTACACCGCTGGGAGCCTCGCTGAGCGTGATCGCTCGCGCTAGCGCCGGCTTCGCGATCCCGTCGGGCAGCGAAGTGCGAGGTTCAGGTACGCCCACCACGTGGGTGCCCTGGCTCGTCCCATCCGAGGTCGCACTCTTGACGACATCCGGATCGGATTCTGCAGAGCTACGACCACTGTGGTGGTCCATGACTGCTCTACGGGTGGTGCTGGTTCCGTTCCCCTGGCCGCTATCGCTGTTATTGCCTGGACTCTTGCCAGAGATTTTGAGTGCGAGGACCTGCGCGTCTAGCGCCGAACCGCTCCGAAGTGATCCACGACTAGCTTCGGGCTGCTCGAGATCGGCACTCTGCTTCCATGGCTCCGCACGAGTCGTGGGCGTCCAGCGATCTCCCGTCGCAGCAAGTTCGGGAGCTGTGCTCGGCTCCGGCGCTAGTTCGAGGGCAAGGGCTTCGCCTATCGCTGCACGAAGGGCGAGGCTATGGCCGCTGCCCGGCTCCAGCGGAACGCCTAGCGACTTCGGCTGGCGTGGCGCGACGAGTTCGCCTCGGGGCGCTCCGGTGGGATCGGCGCGTCTGACTTCTCTCGCATCGTTCCCTGAGGACGCAGGCACTTCCGCTGTATTTTCGCCACCAGCCGCTCCCTCTCGTGCGTGTACAGTGGATGGAGAGACCATCGCAGGCAGCACCGCGGAGACTTGCACCTCGACCGTCGGCGGCTGCAGACGAATAGCGCTTTCCTCGAGTGGTTCGTCCCAACCGGCGTCAGGCAGAATGTCGCGTGCGTCGACAGCGGCGAAAGCCGTATTGGTACTGGCAGATAAGCCGCCCGAGCCATCGTCCCGGGGAGGCGCCGCGATCGTGGCGGATAGCGGCGCCGCAAGGACCTGCTCCTCCCGCCGCCAGGCCGGAGGGCTGTCCTGCTCCGAACTCGACACCATGAGCTCCTCAGCTGCGACACTTCCTTCTCTCGTCTGCGAACCCAGCTCCGCAATGCCGCCGCCACTGGTCGCTGGAACATCACCTGTGCCGCTCGACACTTCCTCGGAAGGCGGCTGCGAATCAGCGCCTGTGAGAGCAGTGGGCCGTATTCCTGACGGTGCCTTCGGAGCGGGCACGCCTGCTAGGAATAGCTGCAGTAGAGCTACGAAGTCGACGCCCGACGCCGTGTCAGAGGCCGGCGCTTGTTCGCCAGCAGACAAGGCGGCGGACGGTCCTGCGGCAGGAATGGCGTTCACTGTCTTGGCCTCGCTGCGCCAGTCCCCAGCAGCCTGCGGGTAAGCGCCGTCGCACGTTGCGGCTCGAGGTGAGCCAAGAGCAGAGCCGCGCTCTTGGCTCCCAGCGAACGCAGAATCTTCTCTACTTCGTCGTCGCCCAGCTGTTCGACGAGACGCGCCGCGTCCGCTGGCTTCATCTGACTGAGAATTCGCGCCACCTGACGCTGCGAGGAAGGCGAATCGCCGACTTCCTCGCTCGCGCCAGCCGAAGCACTCGATGGACCCGCAGGCGGTGGCGTGGTTTCCCGCTCGGCGGCAGGCGAAACCGACACAGGCTCGTGCACGGCCGACTGTGGTTGTGGTTGCGGAGAAGCCGCGGGCGCCGCTGCGCTGCGCTCGTCGTGCGATTCGTCGTGTTGCTTCTGCTGACCGGAGTCCGAAGTCCTGGCCGACTCGGCGTTAGCTGCGACCGCACTATCCACTTTCAACCCATCGACACCTTCCCGCGAGTGCGCCGTAGCCCTGACGATCACGCCCGTGCTCACGGCCAGCGACACCACGAAGGCCGCCAGCGCCACGATCGCCGCCTTCACGGTTCCGGCCTCCACTGCGGACGGCGCAACCGGCTAGCTTCGTCGAGCTGCTTTTGTTCGTCGCGGTCGCGAGTGCGCAGCCACGATTCGCGCGCCCCATCGCGAAGCTTTTCGATACTCCGCCGCTCGGTGCGAGCGACCTGATAGTGGAATTGCGCCAGCTCTCGTTCTTGAGCCGCGTTCTCCAGTGCACCGCGCTCTGCTTCTGCAATGCGAGCTGCCGCCTCGACCACGAGTTCCAAGTTCCGTATTGCACCGACGCACTCGATGTGCGACGCGCGGCTGCGGGCTTCCTGTCGAGCTTCCAGGTATCTCTCGACGGCTTCCGAATAACGCCGCCGCCGTTCCTCTTCCTGCGCCAGCGCCTCGGCCATGGCTCGCGCACGTTCCCGTTCCAGAGCCAGTCTGAGATCCAGTAGCCTAGCTAGCCGAAAGTTGAACTTGCTCACTCAGTACCTCCGCGAACTTTGGCGGCCAGGTTGCGCACCTGCCGCACCGTGTCCGACAACGGCGTCCACTCCTCGGCGCTCTGCCGAAGCAGCGCCAGCCATTCCTCTCGGACCGCCATAGCCGCATCCACACGCCGGTCGGCACCCGGCTTGTACGCACCCACAGCTATCAAGTCCTCGTGAGCTCGCCAGGCGGCTTCGAGATGCAGTAGTGTATTGGCTGCCTCACGATGCTCCGCTGTGATCACCGAGTCTCGAACGCGGCTCACGCTTTCCACGACGTCGATCGCTGGAAAATGTTTGGCGGCCGCGAGCTTCCGGGCGAGCACGATGTGGCCATCGAGAATCGAGCGTGCTGCGTCAGCGACCGGTTCGGAGAAGTCGTCTCCCTCCACGAGCACCGTGTACAAACCAGTGATGCCGCCGACGCTTCCAGGACCAGCACGCTCCAACAGGCGGGGCAGCTGCGCGAACACCGAGGGCGGATAGCCCTTGGTCGTCGGCGGTTCGCCCGCTGCCAGGCCGACCTCGCGCCACGCCATCGCCACCCGCGTGATCGAATCCACCATCAGCAGCACCTGCAGCCCGCAATCGCGGAAATACTCGGCGATACCCGTGGCGACCAGAGCGCCCGTAGCACGGACTATCGCCGGTTGATCGCCAGTAGCGACGACCACTACGGATCGCTGTAATCCGTCCGACCCGAGATCGCGCTCCAGGAACTCCCTCACCTCGCGACCTCGTTCGCCGAGAAGCGCTATCACGTTGACATCGGCACTACTCCGGCGCGCGATCATTCCCAGCAGAACGCTCTTGCCTACTCCGGAGCCAGCCATGATGCCGATGCGCTGTCCCTGTCCCAAGGTCAAGAAACCGTCTATCGCTCTGACACCGGTGCCTAACGGCTGCCGAATGCGACTCCTCTCCAGTGGGTTGGGCGGAGCGGCGTCGAGACTACGTCGCTCGACCCGCGGTAGGGGTCCACGCTGATCCATAGGATGCCCCAAGCCGTCCAGCACGCGCCCGATCAGCGACTCTCCGACGGCTATGTACAGCGAACGACGCAACGGCGAAACTGTAGCGCCGGGATGAATGCCTTGTACGTCGCCCATCGGCATGAGCAGCACTCCACGCTCGTGAAACCCGACGACCAGCGCCAGCAATCCACTGCCGCGGAGGTTTCCGATACGGCACACTTCACCCACGTGGACATCGAGCGAAGAGGCTTCCACTACTTGCCCTATGACGCGCGTCACTCTGCCGTGCACCGTGAACGGTGAGGCGTTTTCCAGCCGCGCTAGAGCGGTCTCGAGCAGGTCTATAGCCTTGACATCAGCCATTGCGAAGCTTCTCCAGTACGGCAAGTAGCGCCCTATCGAGCCGTCCGTCCACGACTCGGCTGGGAGAGTCAGCCACGCAGCTGCCGCGCTCGATAGCTGGGTCGGCCACCCATTCGATCTGGCGGTCGCCAATCCGACCCTCGATCCGCTTGCGAACCGTCGCCAGGTCCTCGGGGTTGACGTGCACCCTCACTCGCTGGTCTGGAGGTACCAGTGTCAGTGCGCGTTCCACCAGCCCTACAACGATCTCGGCGTCGGCAGCGATCTCTCGCTGGATGAGCTGCCGCGCGACCGCAACGGCAAGGAGGTGGAGATGATCCGCGAAGTTAGCGGCTAGCTTCTCGCGCACTTCCGCCAGGGCCTCCGCGGCGGCTTCCATAGCATCGACCGCCGGGCGAAGGCGCTCCTCAGCCTCTAGTGCGCCCAGCCGCCTGCCTTCGGTAATTCCGCGCTGATAAGCTGCCTCGACCGGATCCGGCTCAGGTGGGCTGCCGAGGTCCTCGTTATGCATGCCCACGGCAGGCAGATCGCCGGGGATCCAGCTGGCGATGCCGTCGGGTCGAGCCCGAACGCCGCGGCTGGACTCAGGCAATGATATCATCTTCGGCCGCCTTGCCAGCTATCACCAGCTCTCCAGCTTCCTCGAGCCGACGCACCGTCTCGATGATCCGCGTGTGCGCCGCTTCGACGTCGCGCACTCGAACCGGACCCATGTACTCGATCTCTTCTCGCAGCGTTTCTGCAGCTCGCTCGGACATGTTCGACATGATGTGCTGTTTGAGTTCGTCGCTAGCTGCCTTCAGCGCCAGTGCTAGCTCCTTGTTGTCGATCTCGCGCAGCAGGCGCTGCATGGCGCGCGAATCGAGGAGCCGCAGATCCTCGAAGGTGAACATCAGGTTGCGGATCTGCTGCGCTAGGTCGGCATTGCGCGCTGCGATCTGCTCCAACAGCGCTTTCTCCAGCGAGGTAGGTGCGAAATTGAGCACCTTCGCCACCGTGGCCGGCCCGCCTGTAGAGGTCATCTCCTGAGCTAGCGAGAGATCGGTTCGCTGACCCAACCCCGCCTCTACCAACTGCAGCATCTCGGGCGAGATCTTTTCCATCCGTCCTACGCGATACAGCGCGTCGGCAGCCAACTCCGGATCCATGGCCTGGATAACAGCCGCAGCTTGCCGAGGATCCAGATGTGCGAGGATGAGTGCGATGGTCTGAGGATGTTCACCGCGCAGCACGCTGGTGAGCACGTCAGGCGCCGCTCGCCGTAGCTGCGTCAGTCCGGCTTCGGAAAGCTGCTCCTGAATGCGCTCGAGCACCGGCCGGGCTCTGTTCGGTCCGAGAGCTTGCTCCAGTATCTCGCGGGCCACATCGACGCCGCCGCGCGCCACCTGCTCCACTGCACGGGCCATCTCGCGGTACTCTCGCATGACCGCTTCCACCAGATCGGCTTTGACTACCGGCGTGGCCGCGATCTCGCGCGTGAGTACCTCGACCTCGTGCGGCGCCAACACCTGCATCACGCGGGCCGCGACCTCCGTGCCCAGTGCCATGCAGAGAATGGCGCTCTTCTGCGGACCGCTCAACGAAGCCAGTTGCGCGCTCATCTCGCGTCAGAAAGCCAGGCACGCACCACCTGGGCCGCTGTCTCCGCCGATATGGATGCCGTAGACTGAACGGTACCATGCAGCCTGATCGCCTCTTGCGCCTCCGGTAGAGCGAGGCTCGGCGCTACTGGCACCGGCTGCGGATCCGCGACAGCACTCGCAGCGGGCGGCAGCGGACGCAAGGCCCGCCATCCCAAGAGTAGCGCCGCGAGGACTGCGACCAGCGCTACCACCGGCCGGCTAAAGCGCGCCGCAGCCTCGAGCGCCCCCGGAGTCGTGGCGCCACCAGCGGATGCCGAATCCGGAACCGGCAGCGGCGCCCGCTCGAACGCGATCGGGATCACCGAGAGTTGGTCGCCTCGAGCATCGTCTATTCCAGCGGCACTGCGAACGGCCTGTTCTAGCGCCGTGCGGCGCGACGTGGCCGAATCACCCCTGCCCAAGGCCGCCTCGTCCAGCAGCACCGCAACCGTTAGGCGCTTTATGTTACCGACCTGTCCTATGATCTTTTCGATTCTCCGGCTGTTCTGGTAGGTGTTGGCGACCACGGTCTGCGCTGTACCTCCGGGACCCTGCTCGCCCTCGCTTCGCTGTTCGCTTTGCAAGACCTGCCCCTCCGGATCGAACGCCTCCGTAGTACGATCCACCTGCTCGAAGTTGAGCGTCGCCGAGACCTGCACCCGCGCTGCTCCAGAGCCCACAGCGGCAGCCAGCAGCGTCTCCAGCTTCTGTTGAATGTGCGTTTCG
>DATMBI010000045.1:0-3166 GCA_035559375.1 Gemmatimonadaceae bacterium
TTCGGTGGCCACCACTCGCCCGATGGGGCGCGACGTGTCGGCTGCGCTACCTTTTTCTCGCTCTGGGGGATGGGTGTGCTGCATCTTCATAAACCTAGCGGCGCGCGCCATTGGCACGCAGCCACTCTTCGCAGTCTCTGATACCGTAGAGCAACACCGGCCAGCGCGAGTCCGGGAGAGCTAGGGGCGCGCGTTCGTTGAGCAGCCACCCAGAAATCGTATCCGCCTCCTCTGTCAGGCTCGGACCCGCTTCCAATGCCGCCTCCACTCGCAGCAGCCCCCGTAGCGGATCGTCAGGTGCCGGTGGATGCAGCCTCAGGTACCAGGAGGTGCATGGTGGCGCCCAGTGATGTTCGACCCGGATAGCGGGGGAGCGCCAACCTACTGGGAGGGCCAGAATGCTCTCCAGGAGCGGGCCCGTGGCGTAGAGCGTGTTGTGCGACTTGACCGCTCCGACGCAGTAGCGGAGTGCTCGGCACGCGCCGCCAGGTGGGAGCCCGCCATCCACTAGTAGCGGCTGCCCCCGCACCCTGCACCAGCGCTCTGCCAGCTCCCGCTCCAGCTCCTCGCGCTGGCGCTGAACCGTGTGCACGGCGCGCTGCAGCAGCAGGTGTGGATGTGGCCATTCGCCCTTCTCACCCTCGAGCGTGTCTACGACCTCGACACCGCTCGCATCCAGCTGCTGGAGGAGATCGCGTTGCACCAGCTGGCGCGGAACGTAGAGACGGAGCTCGGTCTCGAACCCCGCATCCCAGGTCCGCAGGCGCCGCTCCACTCGCTCGCGAACCACTGCCGCTACAGTAGCCACGACTATGGGCACGCCGCCTGCGAAGCCAGCTACACGAGACGTCTGCACCCCGTCCAGAAACCCCGCAAAGCCTGACAGCCTCGGTTGGACCTCGCGCGCTTCGAAGGCTCCCTCCAACAGCTGGGCAGCCACAGTACGCGGCGTTTCACCGCCTAGTGCAGGCTCTCGTTCGAGTGCTCGCCCTTGCCACTCGGTGGCTCGGCTGGCGGCGCTGTCGAGCTCTGCAAGCGCACGGCGTATGTCGCGCAGCACCCGCTGCATCGAGGCTCAACTCACCCCGATATCCCAGGCTTGTTCGAGATCTTTTCCGGAATAGGCGCGGAAAGCCGTCAGCGTCTGTGTCCGCTCTATCCCCGGCACGGCGGGGAACCGTTCCGTAACGACCTCTGCGATCTTCTGGTACTCGGGGACGCGAACGATCGCCACTAGATCCCACTCTCCAGAGACAGAATAGACCTCTTGCACCCCTTCTATACCGGCGATCTCTCGTGCGGTCTCTGGGATTCGTTTAGGATCGGCGCGTACCAGTACGATAGTCGTGATCACGTTCCCTCTAGGATGTGCGAACGGTCTCTCCGAAGCAATGGCCACCGCGTGCCATGTCCCTCACCGCCACCGCTAGCGCAGCAGGCGGTTCCACAGTGCCGCTATCTTTTGCGCGCCTTCCACGACCGTGTCGAACGACGTGGCATACGACACGCGGATCCACTCCGGTGCCCGGAACGCGGCACCGGGTACCACTGCGACACCTTCCTCTTCGAGGAGGCGTGCGGCGAAGCTCGTACCGGCTTCCGGATCGTGCGGCAGCGCTCGCGCTACGTTAAGGAACAGGTAGAATGCCGCATCGGGCTGGAGCAGTGGAATCCCTGATTCCCGCAGGACCGATACCGCCGCGTCGCGGCGCCGCCGGTATTCCGCCACCATGCCTGCAATGGCGTCCTCGGAGCGAGCTTTGTCCTCGAGCGCAGCCAGTGCTGCGTACTGCGAAACGGTGGCCGCGTTCGAGGTCGTGTGCGACTGGAGCGCGGTCATCGCCTTCACGATTTCGGGTGCTGCGATTGCCCAACCGATGCGCCAGCCGGTCATCGCGTATGCTTTGGCGACTCCGTTGACCACCACCAGGTTGTCACGCTCCCGAGCGACCTCGAGTATGCTGGGTGCGCGCTCTCGGTACGAGATGCGCTGGTAAATCTCGTCGCTGATCACCCACCATCCCCGATCCCGCGCCAAGGCGGCGATCTCTCGGAGTTCGCTAGCAGAATAGAGCGAGCCAGTGGGATTGCAGGGGGAATTGAGGATGATGCCCCGCGTATCGGTGGTCGCGCCGCGCTCCAGGTCGGTCGCGGTTACCTTGAGCCCCAGTTCAGGCCGGCCGTGCACTTCGACAGGCCTAGCACGCGCCAGCGCGATCATTTCGTAATAGCTAGTCCACGCCGGTGTAGGCACTAGCACCTCGTCGCCCGGGCCGAAGAGCACGAAGCAAGCGTCGAAGAGCGCTTGCTTGGAGCCGGCTGTGACGACGACTTCGGACGTCTCTACTGCTGGGCCCGCGATGTTTTCACTGGCACTGCGCGCGATGGCCTGCCGGAGCGGAAGGATCCCCTCGACAGCCGTGTACCGCGTGGCACCGGCATCTAGAGCAGCCTTGGCTGCCTCGCGGATGAACTCGGGGGTGGCGAAGTCGGGCTCGCCCGCGCCCAAGTCGAGTATCCGCCGGCCCTGAGCGGCTAGCGCCCGTACTTTTTGGGAAACGGCGATCGTTTGCGATTCCCTCAGAAACGAAACGTTGGGGGAGAGCTCGAGTTGCGTGGTCATGGGTCGAGATGGGCGTCGTAGCGACGTGGCCGTTGGCTGCACTCGGGTGCAGCGCTATACTTTTTCGGCAGCACTTCGCATTATGTGCGCGGGCACGGTGCTTGACAACTGACGAGGGGTGACGATGCAGGAGACGCAGGAAGGAGCAGCGGCTCGGAGCCAGCACGTAGTACATGTGCTCGCCCGCGACGTGCACGAGGCCGTGAGGCTCCTACGCGCACCCCTGGAGCGTGCCAGGGACGCCGCCGGTCCTAGGACGATCGTCCTGCTCCCCTCGGAAGACGAACTCCTGGCTGTCAACCGTGCGTTGCAGGAGGTGCTGCCCGATCTCCCCGTTCCACTGCCCCTCTTCGCAGGGCCACGGAGCGAGCGACTCTGTGCGCTCGGGCCTGCGGCGATAGTCGGGACCCCCACGCGGGTTTTGGCGCTGCTGGGGAGAAATGCGCTGGACCTCGCGAAGGTCAGCGATGTGGCGGTCCTCTGGCTGGACGAGTTGGTCGAGGGTCCGGAGCGGGAATCGCTGGAGGCGGTTCTGGCTGAAGT
>DATMBI010000046.1:0-3635 GCA_035559375.1 Gemmatimonadaceae bacterium
CCCAGGATCTGCCACAGCCACTAGCCAAGTCCGGTCGTGAAGACGTGTCTGTCCCTCTCCGAAAAGATCGAATGGGAAGGATTGTGTCTCGCGGAGAGGGGAGCGCATGGCAGCGTCGCGACCGACCGCCGGAGATAGCGGCCGTCGCTGGCTCGTTGGGTGGTTCGTCGTGCTGCTCGCATCAGCGTTCGTGCTTGCCACCCTGGCTCAGTCAACCGCCGGCAGGGCGTTCGCCGAGAGCGTGCTCTACGTGGACGATGATGCGCCTTCCGGTGGGGACGGCTCACCCGGCCGTCCCTTCCGCACGTTGCAGGAGGCGCTGGATGCGGTGCAGCCCGGCCAGATTATTCGGATCCGTAGCGGCATCTATGCCAGCAACGTCGAGACGCGCCGGGAAGGGCCGGTGCTGATCGAGCCCGATGCCGGCGCGTCGGTGATCCTGGATGGCCAGGGCGGCAGGCTCAACGGACCGCGCTTCGTCCATTCCTCCTACACCGCGCGCGGCCTGGAGGTACGCAATACCAAAGAGGGCGTCCGGATCGAGCGGGCTCGCGGCGTGATTCTGGAGGGACTCCACATCCATCACGTGAAGAATGAGTGCGTCCGGCTCCGTTACCAGACGACCGAGAGCATCGTGCGTAACAGCCGGATACACGATTGCGGGCTGGACGGCAATGGCGAGGGGATCTACCTGGGCACCGCGCCGGAGCAGCGGTACAAGAACGGCGGCAACCCCGATGAGACCGACCGGAACCTGATCGAGGGGAACGAGATCTGGGCCGTCGAGGAGGGGATCGACATCAAAGAGGATAGCTCGCACAACGTTGTGCGAGCCAACGTGGTTCACCACACCACGGACGAGAACAGCGGTGGTCTCAACGTTCGCTCGGACGATAACCAGATCCTGGGAAACTATTCCTACGCGAACCGCGGCGCTGGCTTCCGCTTCGGTGGCGACATTGCCTGGCATCCACTCTACGGAGACGGCTATCACTACGGCGTCCGCAATGTGCTCCGCGACAACCGGGCGGATGGGAATGCCCGCTATGGCTACAAGTTCATGCACGGCCCGCAGGACGCCGACTGCTCCAATAGCGGTGAGGGCAACGGCGGAGAGCTGTATCACTTCGGAGGCGAGCCGTTCCCGATCCCGTGCCCTGGGACACCGGTGTCGACGCCCGCTCCCATCCCCACTCCGGATCCCACCCCGACTCCGGCGCCTTCACCAGATCAGGACGCGCAACAGCCCGCTCCGGATACAGGCACCAGCGCGGCCTTCGCCGCCAGCGACGACGCTCGCGTGCGTGCCGACCGGCCCACGAAGAACTTCGGCACTGAGACGAAGATCCGTGTGGATGCGGAACCGGAGACCGATATCTATCTCAAGTTCGCTGTCGCTGGCAGCGCCGGGCGGCCTGTCGTCTCTGCCAAGTTGCGGCTCTACGTGGTGGAATCCGGCAAGGGTGGCATGGTAGTCCGCTCGGTGAGCGATACCCGCTGGGTGGAGAGCAGCATTACCTACGCTAACCGGCCAGCGATCGATGGGCCAGTGCTGGCACAGGTCGACCATGCCCTCTCCAGTGGAAGCTGGGTCGAACTCGATGTCACCGCCGCGGTGAGGGGCGATGGAACCTATAGCTTTGCGGTCGAGAGCTTGAACACGGATGGCATCGGATTCGCCAGCCGCAATGCCAAGGCGAACCAGCCGCAGCTCGTCGTCACCTACGGTCCGTGATAGCGCCGACGGCATCCGTATGCCTGATGGCTCATAGGAATGCGCGATCTTCGTGGCGAATCATGCTGGCGGGGTCGATACTTCGCATATTCGCAATCGAAACGGTACTTTCGTCCCTTGCGCGCGTAGTCAAATCCTGGTACCTTCGGGCTAGGTAACAGGGAGGGTAGTACCGAGGAAAGGATTTTTCTACCGGTCTTCCGTCGCCGATTGTGCGTACGCTTCCAGGGAATTGACGACTGATTCGATTTTGAGCGCGGCAGCGTTGAAGCACGGGTTGTATTCTGGGCACCTGATCCGTGCGGAGCGAGTGGTGCACCCGGCCGACGATGAGTCGAGCCGGATTTTTGTACTTGGCCAATACGCAAGTACCTGCAGTTGATTGCTGAGGGCGAATACCGATCAGGAGGGAGGAGAGAGCCGGGACGCAGCGAGGTCCAACGATGGATGGAGATTTGTAACGTAGGTTGAATCAGTACAGGAGGGAGAAGCGCTAGGATCGATACTCCGTCGCACTTCCGAAAGGAAAAGTGTCCCACCTGGTGGCGGCCAGGTGGGACAAGACGCATGCGGGGACGGTAGCAGGCATACCCCACACGCGCGTTTCAATTATACACAGGCTAACCATCTGTGGTTCCTCCCTGAAGCGCGCGTGGGGCGGAAGAAGGAGAAAGCCCCATGGCACGGATTGTTGTCGTCGGTTCAGGGGTCGTTGGCCGGGCAACCGGCAAAGGATTTCTTGCTAAGGGTCATCATGTCGTGTTCGTCGATATCAACCCTGAGATCATCGAGCGGCTGCGGAGCGAGGGCTACCACGCGTTCTTCCCGCCTGAAGTCGATTGGGCTGCAGCCGACATCATCATGCTCTCGGTCAACACCCCAACCGTCGGCGGGCAGATCGTCTTGGACCACCTGCTCCAGGCAGTGGAGACTGTCGCGCGAGGACTCGTAGCGGCGCCGGGCTACCCGGTCGTTGTGGTGCGGAGCACGGTCGTCCCTACGACGACTGAGCAGGTCATCAAGCCGCTACTCGAGCAGGTCTCTGGACGCAGGGTGGGCGGGGACCTCGGGCTCTGCATGAACCCGGAGTTCCTGCGCCAGGTGAGCGCAGAGGAAGACTTCATCAACCCGTGGATCACCGTGGTCGGATCGTGCTCTCCGATCGAAGCTGGCGTCATGCACGAGCTCTACATGCCGTTCGGGGCGCCGATCGTCCATACCGATTGCACGACGGCCGAGACCATCAAGTATGCGAATAACCTCTATAACGCGACGAAGATCTCGTTCTTCAACGAGTTCTTCCTCGTCTGCGAACGTCTCGGGATCGATCACGCCGTTGTTAGCCGTACTGTGGCGCGTAGTGCCGAAGGGATGTGGAATCCCTACTACGGCACGATCGGTGGCTGGCCTTATGGTGGCGCCTGCCTGCCCAAGGATACGGCTGCATTCCTCGCTTTTGCCGATGCCCTCGGGCTCGAGATGCCGGTGCTCACTGGCACCATGCGCATGAACCAGATCATGGAGCAACGCGCGCCAGCTCCAGCCTCGCTGCACGAGGTGCTCGGCCCGGCACTGGCTAGAGCAGAGCGCCAGCTCGAACCGGTCGCAGACGAGCGCTTCGCCTACTCGGGTGGCGCCAGGGCAGTGCCGCTGGCATCGGTCGATACGGTGTTGCAGGGAGAGTAGTAGGGCAGCGAGACCAGGGATGGCCGGTCCGGTAGGGCAACCAGCAGCGAGCGTGCGGTACCAGGCGGGCGCGAGGCGCGGGCCGAGACGCCTTCGTGCCCGCCTCCTGTCCCTTCTGGCACTCGCCTTCGTCCTGCCCGCCGCCGTCCAGGCACCGGAGCAGGTCGCTGCGCTGGCGGCCTGGGCGAGTGACCGCTATCCCTATCTCCTCCTC
>DATMBI010000047.1:0-3969 GCA_035559375.1 Gemmatimonadaceae bacterium
CGCCGAACTCGGTGCCCGCGTAAAGCAACCCCTCCCGGTCCGGGTCCTCGCGGACCACCCTCGTCGGGTAGTCCTCCGGAATCCCGTTGCGGCCATCTGTCAGGCGCTTCCACGTGGCACCGTAGTCGTCGGTACGCCAGATATAAGGAGCGAAATCGCCTAGGAGATAACACAACACCGCGTAATAGGCCGAGCCTCTACGATGCGGCGACGGCTCGATGTTCTGCACACGGCAACCGGGCGGCTGATCCTTGGGCGTTACGTTCTTCCAGGTCTTGCCACCATCTCGAGTGACATGGAACGGACCGTCGTTGGCACCAGTCCAGATCACGCCCGGCTCCAGCGGTGACTCGCGAATCGCATAGAGCGTGCTGTAAAACTCCTCGCCCGTTACGTCTATGGTTATAGGCTCGCCACTCGGCTTCTGCTGTCGCTCGGGTGGATTCCAAGTGAGATCGGGAGAGATCCGCTCCCAGGTTACCCCCTCGTCCCGAGTACGGTGCACGTACTGCGAGCCGTAATAGATCACCTTGGGATCGTGCGGGGAGATCTCCATCGGCGAAACCCGCTGGAACCTGAAGATGAGATCCTTGCCAGGGTTCCCGTACAGCGATTGCGCACCTATCCAGTACTGCTTTTCCTGCCCAGCACGCAGGCTCATGCGCGAAAACTGGCCTTTGCACGACCCGTAAACGGTATCGGGGTTGGTAGGATGAGGAATTATCGGCCCTGTTTCGCACCCTGGCCCCGAACGCCACTCCTGTAGCGGCGAGTCTGGCCTCCCACTCGAAAGCGGAAGACTGGGCACTATCAACGTGGAGTTGTCCTGCTGAGCACCGTACAGGCGGTACGGAAACTGGTTGTCGGTGGCCACCTGGTAGATCTCTGCCGTGGGCTGATTGTACTGCGTGGACCAGGTGCGGCCGCCGTTCAGAGTGACGTTAGCACCGCCGTCGTTGGACTGGATCATGATGTCCGGGACGTCCGGATTGATCCAGAGATCGTGGTTGTCACCGTGCGGCGTCCGCATCGGCTGCCACGTTCGCCCTCCGTCGCTAGAACGATAGAACCCTTCCGCACCCGCAAACACCTTGTTGGGATCCTTGGGATGCACAGCCAGCGTCGTGTAGTAGAACGGCCTCGTGATGATCTGAGGAAAATCGCTGACCAAACGGAACGACTCGCCAGCATCGTCGGAGCGATAGAGCCCGCTTCCCGGCTTGGCTTCGATAAGCACGTACACCACGTTAGGCGCCCCGGGTGTCACGCCGATGTTGCTCTTCCCCACCAGCTCGCCCGGAAGCCCGTTCCGCAGCTTCCGCCAGGTCGTGCCGCCATCTTCGCTCTTGTACACTCCACCCTCGTACGCACCGGAGATTATGGTCCAGGGCTTGCGTTCCGCTCTCCACATGGAGGCGTACACGACCTGAGGGTTCCCCGGCTGGAACTCGACGTCCACGGCACCAGTACTGTCGGAAACGTAAAGCACCTTCTCCCACGTGCGGCCGCCATCGCGAGTACGGAACACTCCTCGCTCGGGATTGGGCCGGAAGGGATTCCCGATCGCAGCCACGAACACGATGTCCGGGTCGGTGGGATGGATACGGACGGCGCCGATGTTGCCAGCTCGACGCAAACCGACGTGCCGCCAAGTACGGCCGGCATCGGTGGACTTGTACACGCCGTCGCCTATCGAAACGTTGGAGCGGAGGCCGTCGGACCCGGTGCCGGCGTACACCACGTTGGGATCGGAGTCGGCCACGTCTATGTCACCCATAGACCCTGCGCCGAAATAGCCGTCGGACACGTTCACCCACGTCTGCCCAGCGTCAGTGGTCTTCCATACGCCCCCGCCGGTGGACCCCATATAGAACGTCAGCGGCTCCTGGCGCACGCCCGTCACCGTGGTCACCCGACCACCGCGGGCCGGCCCGACCATACGGTAGCGGAGGCCAGCGAAAAAGCTGGAATCGAGCACCAACGTAAACGGTCCCGCGGTCTGGGCCCGGGAGTCGCTAGCACGACTCGCACGGACACTGGACTGCGCCTGCGCTAACTGCCACTGAAGCGCCGAGCTTGCCAAAACCAGCAGAAGCTTCCTGGTGCAACTCATGCGGATCGGTATCTCCATGCTTGGGCTGTTCGTCTCTTGCGCGGCAGCTCCGCTAGCCGCACCTTGCGCCGCCCAATGTGAATACGCGGATCGCTTCCGCGCCAGCCCAGCAGGAACAGCAGACATGCCTCGGTACTGGCTACTCAAAACGGAACCATCCACCTACAGCTTCGCAGATTTGGAACGAGAGGGGCGAACCACCTGGGACGGTGTCACTAACCCGCTCGCCCTCAAGAACATAGCTGCTATGCAGCCTGGCGATACGGCACTGATCTATCACACCGGTAGCGAAAAGGCGGCGGTCGGGATCGCACGAATAGTGTCGGCTCCTTACCCCGATCCCGAAGGGCACGACCCCAAGCTGCTAGTCGTGGACTTAGTACCGGTGCAGCGCTTGCAGCATCCGGTAACCCTGCTGCAGATCAAAGCTGACCGTACTTTCGCCCAGCACCCTCTAGTCCGGCAAGGTAGACTCTCGGTCGTTCCGCTGACGCAGGTCGAGTGGGATCGCATTCAGAAGCTTGCGTCTTCGAAGCCTTGAGCCCGACATGGGCGGACTTCGCTTCTGTTTCATCACGACCTTCTATCCGCCGTACAATTTAGGCGGCGATGGGATCGCTGTGCAGCGCCTGGCCCGGGCTTTGGTGCGCCGCGGGCACCATGTCACTGTCGTACACGATGCCGACGCTTTCCGGCTGCTCGCTGGGAATGAGCCCAGCGAACCCCCTGCCCCGGACGGAGTGGAAGTCATTTCCCTGCTCAGCGGCTGGGGTGCGCTAGGAACGCTTCTCACGCAGCAGACTGGGCGACCCATTGTCAACGGCCGTCGCATAGCCCGGATTCTCGAAGAGGGATCGTTCGACGTCATACACTTTCACAACGCCTCGCTGATCGGTGGGCCCGGGCTCTTCCGCTACGGTCGCGCAATCAAACTCTATACCGCACACGAACACTGGCTGGTTTGTCCGACGCACATACTCTGGCGCCACAATCGCGAGCCCTGCCCGGCGCGCCAGTGCTTTAGATGCCAACTGGCTTACCGCCGCCCGCCTCAGTGGTGGCGTTGGACTGGACTGCTGGAACGCGAGCTGTATCACATCGACACCTTCATCGCGCTGAGCGAATTCAGTCGCAGGAAGCACTACGAGTTCGGCTTCCCGCGCCCGATGGAAGTACTCCCACCTTTTCTGCCGGACGACGACTCCCAGGGTGCCGATGGTTTGGAGAATCCTCACCACCGATCGTACTTCCTGTTCGTCGGTCGACTGGAGAAGGCCAAGGGGCTACAGGACGTGATCCCCGTCTTCGGCACGCACGAGAGCGCAGACCTGCTGGTAGCTGGCGACGGTAGCTACGCTTCGCAACTGCGCCGACTCGCAGCCCGCAACGACCGGGTGGTTTTTCTGGGCCATGTCGCAGGCGACGCGCTCAGGCGCTACTACAGGCATGCCATTGCGCTCGTCGCGCCGTCCTCGTGCTTCGAGACCTTCGGCCTCGCGATAGTCGAGGCTTTTCGCGACTCTTGTCCAGTCATCGCGCGCCGAATCGGCCCCTTTCCGGAGTTGATAGAGCTTTCTGCTGGCGGGGAGCTGTTCAGTACGCCAGAGGAACTGCGGGCTGCTATTCGCAGATTTTCGAACGATAGCGAATACCGGAACAAGCTAGGGTCGGCAGGTAGGCAAGCATTCTCGAAGTACTGGAGCGAGTCTGCAGTGCTCCCGCGCTACCTCGAACTCGTGCGGCAGGCTGCAGAACGTCGAGGCCAGCGGCAGCTACTGGAGCGACTGGACTTCTCGGGAAGAGCGGTCTAGTCGGTCAACGGCTGCTTGCTGGTATCGGGGAACGCCCGCACCGAG
>DATMBI010000048.1:0-2297 GCA_035559375.1 Gemmatimonadaceae bacterium
ACCCCAGGTCCATCGGGCTTCGAGGGCCGTGCCGCAGCTGCCTGGAGGGAGGAGGCATCCCGCTTCGCCGTAGTCGGCCGCGATGTCGCCGGAAACAGTACGGCCGAGGTCAACTCCAGCGGCCAGCCGACGATAATGCTAGCCGGCCATATAGACGAGATCGGTGTCATCGTCACCCACATCGACGACGACGGCTTCGTTTACATCGCGCCGATCGGAGGTTGGGACCCACAGGTGCTCGTCGGGCAGCGAATACGGTTCCTCGCAAGGGACGGCGACGTAGTGGGTGTAGTGGGTCGCAAGCCGATCCATCGCCTCAAAGCGGAAGAACGCGACAAGGCGGTTCGGCTGTCGGATCTCTGGGTAGACATCGGAGCTTCCTCACGTAGCGAAGCCGCCCGCCTGATCGATATAGGAGATGCCGGCGTCATAGACAGCCGCCTGATCGAACTCCCCAACAACCGCATAGCATCTCGCTCCATCGACGACCGCATCGGTGCCTTCGTCGTTCTGGAGGTGGCCCGCCGCTACGCTCTGAAACCCGGTGCCGCCCGGTTGGTCGCAGTAGCGACCACCCAGGAAGAGATCGGCTACCACGGAGGTGGCGCCCTGGTAGCTGCTACCCGTCTAGCACCGGCGTTAGCCATCGTGGTCGATGTTACGCACGCTAGCGATCATCCCAGTTCCGATAAGAAGGAGGGGGGCGACCATAGGCTGGGTGGTGGACCGGTACTAGCCCGGGGCTCGGTGATCTCGCCGGTCGCTTTCCGCATGCTGCGCGATACAGCCACGAGGCTGGGGATCTCGTTCACGGTCCAGGCAGTAGGCCGTGACACTAGCACCGATGCGGACTTCATCCACTTGGCGCGCGAGGGGATCGCGACTGCTCTGGTTTCGATCCCCAATCGCTACATGCACTCACCTAACGAGATGGTCAGTCTCGACGATCTCGACAAGGCCGCCGATCTCATCGCCGAGACCTGCCGCGCGGTCACGCCGGCTACGGATTTTACCGACCGGTAACGTCAGTGGCTCAATAACCGCGCGACTGCTGCGCGTACCGCTGGATCCCGATCACCGGCCAACTCTTTCAGCGCCGCTCGCGCTGCCTCAGTGCCTGCTTCCGCCAGCGCCTCGACAGCCGCAATGCGGCGCTCGATCGGTTTGCGCCGCAACGGGCCGCCGGGCTGCGCCTCTGCAACGAGGGCGAGTACTCCGTCTTCGCTGGGTAACTTTCCTAGAGCCCGCACCATCGCAGTCCTGACGGTGGAATCGCTCTCCCTCGACATCGCCTCCACGAGCCAGGGTACGGCACGCGCGTCCTTCGCTGCCGCCAACCCCAACACCGCCTGCAGCCTCACTTCGGGAATCGGGTCCGCCAGTACCCCCAGCAAGGCCGGAACAGCGCCTCGTGCGCCCAGCTTGATCACCGCACCGACCGCTGCCCGCCTCACCCGAGGATCCGCGTGGGAGAGTGCTTTGGCGAGATGGCGCTCTACACCGGGGTCGCCCAGGTCGCCGAGCAGCTCGACAGCGTTACGGACGACGTACCAGCGTTCGTCGTCCAAGAGGTGGATCAGCGTGGGGACGGCTGCCTTGCACTTGGCAAGTGCAGATCTGTACGCCTTGCGCTCCGACGCTTTCTGCGAGTTCACCAGCTCTCCGATAAGCGCATCTGCGCCCGCCTCGCCGGCGGCTTCCAGGACGCGCGTCAAGGCTTCTCTCAGATCGCGCCGCTGGGGGAGGAGCTTGGCCAGCTCGGAGAGCACCATCGGCCGGGCTAGGCGGCGAACGGCGAGCTGCACCGACCTTCTCAGCGAATCGTCCACGGGCCCGCGCGACCAGGTAACGAGTGCGTCGAGCCCCTTGGCTACCTGGCCCCAGTCTCGTGCCGTCACTGCCAGTTCCAGCAACCCGAAGATCTTGTTGACCAGTTCCTCAGCCTCCGGCGGTCGCGATTGCAGCAGCGCTTGCAGGTACGGCTCGATCCCGTCACGTTCCGCCTGGCCAGCCACAGCTTGGATTAGCATCTCCCGCCCTGCATCCTGCGCGTCGCAAGCGCTATCGCGGATAGGCTCGCGCACGGCCGAACCAACATTCGCCGACTCCGCTACGACCCTGCCGGCGGCATGACCGGTGGGAGGCATGGCAGGGGCGACCAGCGACGAGCGAGGTGGAGTGGCGCGTCGCACGAAGCCCATGGCACCCAATTCCACAGCGACGTTAGGCAGAGACAGAGCTACGAACCTCGAGTCGAAAGAGGCACCGTCGTCGCCGGGGACCGCCTGTTCACAAAG
>DATMBI010000049.1:0-7050 GCA_035559375.1 Gemmatimonadaceae bacterium
AACCCGGAGCTCAGACCTGCACTAGCAGTGAGAAATGGCGGCAACCCCTCGTTCATGTCCGGATGCACTAGCCGATCTACGCGCCGCTCTGCCATGACACCCATCGCCGTGAGCGCCATAGCCAGCAGATCCAGGGCCAGGGCTACCGCATAGCCGTGAAAGTTCCCGCCACTGAGGATGTCTCCGTCGTCGAACACCAAAGGATTGTCCGTGGCCGCGTTGAGTTCGCGCTCCACGACTTGGGTCGCGAACTCCAGCGCGTCGCACACCGGACCGTGTACCTGCGGCATACACCGCAAGGCGTAAGCGTCCTGAACTCGCGGATCTCCGTATCGGTGCGCTTCCCGTATTTCGCTCCCCACCAGCAGCATGCGCAGCAAGGCTGCCGAGCGCTGTTGCCCCTTCTGACCCCGCACTGCGTGGATCCGTTCGTCGAACGCCACCGGCGTACCCATCAGCGCTTCGAGCGAGGCTGCACCAGCCACGTGTGCCACCTCCCACAGCACCCAAGAATCAGCTAGGCACAGGGCAGCGATGCCGGTGTGTGCCTGCGTTCCATTCACCAGCGCTACTCCTTCCTTGGCCTCCAGCCGCAGCGGTTCCAGGCCGCTACGACGCAGCATCGCGGCCGCAGGACCACGCTCGCTCCCGCAAATGAGCTCCCCCTCGCCTATCAGCGCTAGCGCCAGGTGCGAGAGCGGCGCGAGGTCGCCACTGGCACCCACACTCCCCTGCTCCGGCACTGCGGGGTAGAGACCAGCGTTGAGCATCGCGACCAGCAACTCGGCGACCTCGGGGCGCACGCCCGAGTGACCTCGCGCCAGTACGTTGGCTCTCAACAACATCATGGCGCGCACCTCGCTTTCCGGCAGAGGCGGGCCCACTCCGGCTGCGTGACTTCTCACTAGGTTGAGCTGCAATTCGCTCAGTTTCTCGGGCGGGACGACTCGGTCCGAAAGCTTGCCGAATCCAGTGTTGACGCCGTACACCACCTCGCCCCTGGCGAGCACACCCTCCACCAGGCCGCGGCTCTTCGACATGCGCGCGCGTGCAGAGTCGCTGAGCGCTACCTTAGCACCCTGGCGAGCCACTCGCACCACGTCCTGGATACGCAGCGAATGGCCGTCGATCGTCACGATACCGCCGTCGTTCATCTGCATCGCGAGTGAGTAAGCCGTCCAGAGCGTTCCTCAGCGACGCGGACCGGTGTACCCGCGCGGATAGGAACGGCGGTCGTAATCGAACTTGATGTCGGGTTGCGCCTTGAGGGCGATGTGAAAGTTGAAAGCGAAGTTGCCGTTAGGCGCACGCATGAAAGCGAAGACAGCGTTCCAGTCGTGCATCTCCCGCGTGAGTGTAGCAACATGACTTGCGAATTTGCGCTCGGTGAAGTCGTAGGTCGTGTTCCACTGGGCGCCCCACTTCTCCGTTAGGTGGAACGACAGCGTGGACTGCACATTGGATTGCGCCGGCGCCACGAAGTAGGTGCCACCACGGGTGGTCTCCAGTCCTGGACCGGTGGGATCGGTGGTGGCGGTCCGCTGGGAAACGCAGACTTCGTAAATCAGCGGGTCGCCCCGAAACGGCTGGCAGTCAGCCAGTGGATCCAGTACTACCACGTTACTACCGCGCGGCGGGCGCTGACGCTGGCTGCTGTACGTCAAATTCCACTGCCAGCCGCGGCCGGATGGGGGGCCGAGAGCCGCAATCCTCGAGATGCTGCCCGCGATCGGCTGTCCGGCCACGAAGCTCGGCGCGCCCGGAGCAGGCGCCGGACCCTGCGGCACCTGTGGGCCCGTTCCCGCCGGCAGTTCCAGCCCCAGCAACCTCGCAATACCGCGCACCAGCGGCGACTCGGCGCTGAGGCTCAAACTTCCCCGAATTGCCTCGCGGTATGGCTTGAATGTGGCCGTATCGGATACAGGATCGCCCTGGAAAAGCGACCAGTCCACCCCGAAATCGAACCCCGGAAGCAGATCGGATCGCATGGTCACCCCGAAGTTGCGATTTGTGAGTCCCGTGCTGCCAGTCACACGTGCCCTCTCGAAATCGTAAGCCAAAGTCGTGAAACCGATCGACAACAGGCGTATCTTGCGCCACTGCTCCGGCGGAATCGTGTCGCTTGCAGGGCGCATCTTTGCTTCGAAAACAGTATTGAGCCCCAAGCTTACGACGTTCTGTCTATTGCCACCCAGGTAACCGACGCGCGTATCGCCGTTAGCTGCCAGGAATTCGTCGCTCACCTCCACACGCGGCGTATACTGATAGCTGAGCGTCGGATTGATCGAATGGCGTATGGCAGCGAAAGGTCCGAACGGAAGCGTGTAGATCTTGTACAGCGTGGGAGCGATGCCCAAACCGAAGGCAGGACGTAGTGGCTGCGCTACGAATCGACCTCCAGTACGTTCCGTTCGCACCAACAGTCCGGAGCGACCATCCACTTTCTGAATCTGCACCGACGGAGAGACGTTCCAGCGACCCTGAGAGAACGCCGGTAGGCTGAAGGAAGTCTCCCAGTCGAAGCTGGTGACATAGGTGCGACGGAACACCCGAACGGTCTTCTGCGAGGTGTCGTTGACCGCGACTATGGTGCGCCGCTCAGGAAAATCGTTCAACCGATCGCTTAGACTGAACGCATTCCGCCAGCTAAAGCGAAATATCTCCACCGGCGTGTCGAAGCGAATCACAGTACTGCGGGTATTGCGATCTACGCGAGCGCTATCCACGATTCCGCTCGCGCTCTCGAAATAGCGGTAACCGAAGTCGCCCGCCTGGTCGATATGGAAGCTCTGCGAGCTGCTGAGCGAGAAGGCGGGACGCCAGGTCAGCCAGTCCCCCACCGCGATCGGCTGGGATGTGACGTTGAGCGTGGGAAACGTACGATCGATCTGAGCACGCCCGGGATATTGCCTCTGTGACCCACCTAACGAGAGTGACCACGGACCGCGAGCGGTCTGATAGTTGAGCTGCGATGCGATGGTCTGCATCGCCGTGAACGGGTTGAAGGCCGTGTTGCGTTGGACGGTGGTATTGGTGACGTAGTTCAGACTGGCGCTGAGACGAGTTCGTTGAGAGAACTCCTGCTGGTGGGTCAACGAATACTGCTGATTGGTCGTCCCGTCTCGGAGGTAGTGATGAGATACTCCCAATTCTCCGCTCGCGAACAGGTCGCGCACCCGATAGCGAATCAGTCCATTGAACTTCAACCATCCAGGATCCGAGGCGTTGGACCGAGCGTCGCTGCGCCAATCCATCGTAACCTGCGCGTCGACGTAGTCGTTGATGGCGAAATAATAGCCTAGATTCTCTATGGTCCGGCGGTAACTCGGACTGTTACGCACGATCTCGGTGAAGCCGAAGCGCGGCGGTATCACGCCGCTACGGCGCCCTTCTCTGACGTCTTGGAACACGAAGGGGAGCCAGAATACGGGAATATCGGCGATGTAGAGAATAGCAGGCCGCGCCACCAACACGTTCTTGGAGATCAGCTTGATTTCACCGGCAGCGAAGTGATAGTGAGGCTCCGCTTCCTGACAGCTCGTGAGCCATCCGTTGCGCGCGTAGAAAGAAGCCGCACCTGCCGCAGTGGTGTCTCCCTTGAAGGCTGCCGCCCCCCCGTGCACCACCCAGCGCTCGCCGCTCTCTACGGCGGTCGTCACTGCGTACACGATACCCTCGCGCGTGCGGATGTCGTAGCGCAGCAAGCGCCTCCCCACGACATCGTCGGGCCCACGTGCCGGATCCCGAAGGATCAGCGTATCCCCCTTGGCTAGCACCACCTGGGTAGAGTCGTTGTATTCGATCGTATCCCCCACGAGAATAGCGGAGTCTCGTGCGACCTGTGCCCGGTTGCCACGGATAAGCATGACATGCTCGCCGGCGCGAAATACGACCTGGCTACCCTGGTAGCGCGTTATCGAGTAGCCCGGACGCTGCAGTAGAGCCTGCATCACGGAATCCGCTTCGGCCCAACGTATCTCGCGCCGCGCTCTCAGCGAATCGGATACATTCGCGCTCACCCCGGATGTGGTGCGCATTCCGCCACCCGTCACCTGGCCAACCGATATCTCGGGCCATGCGGCGACGTTCGCTAGCGCCGCGCCCAGTACGACGATACCTACCCAGAGCGAGCCCGGCGGGTTCACCCGGTAGCCTCCGCCGCTGCCTGCTCGGCAGCGCGCCGCTCCCTCCTCCGCACAACCAGCTTCGAGGCCACCACGCTGAGCTCGTACAGCAGGTAGAGGGGAACAGCCAAGGCCGCCAGTGAGATCGGATCCTGGCCCGGCGTGATGAACGCAGCCAGTACGATGATCAGCACCACGGCGTGGCGGCGAAGGCGATTCAACGTGGTCGGCGTGACAAGCCCCAGCGCAGAGAGTGCCAAGACCGCGATCGGCAACTCGAAAGCCGCACCCAACGCCAGACACAGGCTCATTGCAAAGCCGAAGTAGTCGCGAAACGTGAGCATCGGCTCCAGCGACGCCGACTGGATGCTGGCGAAAACCCGCAACGTCAGCGGCAGAATCACGAACCACGAAAGAGCGACCCCCGCCGAGAACAACAGTGCAGCTGCGATCAAGACGGGTACGATCACCCGCTTCTCGTGCTGGTACAGCGCCGGAGACAGGAAGCTCCATACCTGCCAGAGGATAACCGGCGAAGCGAAGATCGTTCCCAGAGCCAGCGCCAGCGAGAGAACGATCCTGAAGGGATCCGCAGGGTGCGTGTAAACGAGCTTGCGGCCATGCAAATACGGGAGCACCGGCTGCTGCAAGAGCAGAAGAATGTCCTCGACACGAAAAAGGATGTAAAAGGCGAGCCCCACTCCTATCACGAGCGCCAGCACCGACCAGATGATTCGCCAGCGCAGCTCCTCGAGATGCTCGAGGAAAGTCATCTCCGCCTGATTGCCCGGCGCCATCCTCCCTCCGGCGCTGCGCTACGGATTGCGGCGCAGCCAGTCGGCAGCGAGTTCCGCCTCCTCGGTGCGCGGATACTCGCGCACGATCCTCTCCATTGCAGCCCGAGCCTCGGCCCGCCTCCCCTGCCGCGCCAAGGACAGAGCCAGCTTGTAGCGCGCCGTGGGCACGGCGCTGCTACTCGGGTAGCGGGACACAACGGCCTGATAGGCAGTGTCAGCATCCGCCTGCAGCCCTTCGGCTTCGAGGGCTATTGCCAAGCTGAGCTGCGCGTTAGGCGCTAGTTCCGACTGGGGGTATTCTCGCAACAAGGTAGCGAAGGCTCCCCGAGCGGCTGCAAAACTGTTCTGCTGGAGCTGCTCGCGCCCCAGCAGATAGAGCGTGTACGGCCCCGGCACCGGCGCCCCCGCCGCTCCACCAGTCACAGCTGCACCACCGGTGTCGGTACGGACCGCCTGTTGGGCGCCCCGACCCTCCAACTCCGCTGCGAACTGCGCTATGCGGCGCTGGGCCTCGCCCGTGAGCTCACCCATCATCTGCAGCTGACGCTCCAGCGAGGACAAATCCTGACGCAAATCCGCCTGGTAGCGAACTAACCGCAAGCTCAAGGCAGCGAGAGAGTCCCTGAGCCCACCTAGCGCTCCCGCCACCGACGACGCCAACGCCGCGATCTGCCGCTCGCGCGCGGAATCGCTGCGCGCCAGCTCCGAGCGCAGGGTAAATACATCCCCTTGCAGGATCCGCACGTCGTTGCGCGTCGCGAAGCACCCCACCACCGGGAGGCTCACGAGCAGAAGTGCCGCGCCAGCTCTCGAACGGACGAGCGGACTGCGCCTCGGGAACGCTCGCGATCTCAACCCATCGACGTCCAATCTGACGTTCATGAACCTCCCGCGCTCGGCACCACTATGTTCTCCCGTCCCGCCACTATCTCGAACTCGCAACGGCGATTCTGGCTCCAAGCACTCTCGTCGTGCCCATCCACTGCCGGCCGAGCTTCTCCGAAACTCACGATCTCCAAGCGCCCGCCGTCGATCCCGTTGTCCATCAAGTAGCGACGCACTGCCGCTGCACGCGCTTGCCCCAAAGCGAGGTTGTACTCGTCGGATCCACGCTCGTCAGCATGCCCCGAGATACGCAGGCGAAGGCCCGGATTGGCACGCAGGATGGGCAGCTTCGCGTCCAAAACGGACCTCGCATCGGGCCTGAGGTCGCTGCGGTCGAAGTCGAAGTACACCTTGGCTGTCAATGTGGCCAACGCTGCCTCGACTGCGCGCCTCCGAGCTTCCTCCTCCGCGCGGCGCCGCGCTTCTTCTTCTGCGGCCCGCCGCGCAGCCTCGACAGCTGCGATACTGTCGCGGCAACGCTGGTCGCAGGTTTCGCGTGGCGCGGGGGCTGGCGCAGGCGCTGGAGCCGCTTCCGGTTTGCGGCGACAGGCCCCCAGCACAGCTAACGCCGACACTGCCAGAGCAACCACTCGATTAGCACGCGTCATACGATCGGATTCCTTATGAGAGGTGGAAAAGAGAGCGTCTATTGCACCAATCTAGGAGACCACGCGCCGCCACGAGCCCCTTGGGGAAGCCTCGTGAGTTGGCGCACTCGGTTGGTTTCGATATCTAGAACCCAGAGCTGACTGCTTCCGCTCCGATTCGACGTGAAGACCAGATGCCTAGAATCCGGCGCCCAGGATGGATCCTCGTTGACCCCTTCGTTCGTATAGCGTTTCATGGAACGATCTCTGGGATTGATGGTCACGATCTGAAACCGCCCCTCGAACTGTGCCTGAAAGGCCACCAGCCGACCGTCAGGTGACCAATCCGGGTTGGAACGGTAGTTCTGGTCCCCGAAATTGAACGGCGTGAGCGGCTCTGCGTTCGTTCCGTCGGCATCGGAAACGTACAGCTCCAAGTGACCTGGCCTGTTGGAAGTGAAAACTATACGCCGACCGTCTGGACTGAAGGAAGGCGAAATGTTGTCGGTACCCCTACCCACCGTGACTCGCCTGATCGGTTCCGATCCGAAAGCGCTGGTCGCATAGAGGTCAGTGCCGCGGTCGAAACCATGAGCGAAAAGGATGGTGTTGCCGTCGGGCGAGAAGACTGGCGTTGCATTCACGGTCTGTGGCTCG
>DATMBI010000050.1:0-2561 GCA_035559375.1 Gemmatimonadaceae bacterium
CTTCGTGAGGAAATTGAAGTTGTCCTCAATAATGCCGACGATGGAGGGCTGCACGTCGTCTAGCGTCTTCTCGAATGCGCTGACGCCTGGGGCCAGCATGGCGTCAAACAAGCGAACGGTGTAGCCGTGTTGCCGAAGCACCGATGCCACAATGAGCGTGGCAAGCGGTGGGTAAGGCTTCATCTTCTCAGTCTGCTTCGCATCGTAGGCCAGGTAGTAGGAATGCGCCAGCAGGACTACATGGGAGTTCGACGAGGCAGAGTGCATCTAGCACACCTCCTGCTGAGCGATGCATGGGAGACAGGCTCGTTCGGGAGAGCGAGGGCGATCGAAGCCCGGGAATGCGGCACGAGTCCATGGCGTTGAAGCATAACGCCCATTGGATGGCTCGGGGAGGCTCACCGGACACACAGTGACCTTGATCTCGCACCGCCGTCCCCCGGTGGTCAGCGGGTAAAGGACCAGGCCAGGACCAAGCTGAGATTCCGGTCGCGCTCGTATCGGTCGAGCCGATCGGCCGCTTGGTAGAAGGAGCGCACGTCTGGTCCGATTGAGAGGTCGAGCCGACGCTGCGGTCGCAGGCCAGCTGCCGTGGCAGATCCTGAATGGTGTTCCGGCTCGTGAACGTACGACCGGACGACGTGTGTGATCCCTGCCGTGTCTCTGAAGGAGCGAGTGTGCCCGGCACGGACGGCTGCGCTGTGAAGATCCGTGACGACTACGCGGCCACCGACCCGGGTGACGCGCGCAAGCTCTTCATAAGCCCCCCGGAGGTCCTGCACGTACCCCAGCGTGAGGCGGCACCACACCACGTCGAACAACGCGGTTCCGAGTGGGATCGCTTCGACGGTGGCGGCCACTAACCGGCCGCGGTGCCCCTCGGCGGCTCGCAGCATCGCGACGCTGAGGTCGATCCCAACTGCCAATCGCACTGATCCTTTCCCAGGGACTGGCAGTCGACGCGCTGGTCCACACCCGACGTCGAGAAGCGCTGCCCCGTCGAGATCGGGACAGAGTTCTCGAAGAGCGACCTGGTCGAGGTGCGTAACGGGATTCTCGCGGTAGTCCGCTGCCCACATTCGGAATGCTTCTCTGGGGTCGAGGGGAACTCGATCGTCGTTAGGCCCGACGTTGTTCCGTGATGCGGCGCTGCTCATGGGCGGCGAGCTACCCATAGGTCAAAGCGGGACGGTGGCCTCTTGCGGGCGAGCGCGGCGAGAACGGGGCGCAGCTCGTACCAAAGAGGATACCGCACGCGATATCGCCTCCAGTGAAGACCTGCGTCGCGCGAGGCCGAGGCAAGGCGTTCCCTCGTGAGATACTCCACAGAGGCGAGCGCCATGAGATCCGCCGCGCGCAGCCCCAAGCGAACCCTGGCCTCACGGCGTTTTTCCTCCACCATTGCCTCCCCGTGACGCTCCGAGGAGTACACGGGTGAATCCAGCACCGCAATCCAACCTTTGCTTCTTACCACTCGAGCCGCCTCCGTGAGAACCACACTCAAGTCCTCCGCATAATGGAGGGACGCATTGAAGACAGCGATATCGAAGACCCCTGACAGGGTTGGGATGGCGTCGAAGGAGGCGGCTACCCGCGCAAACATTCGTGGGAGGTGGAATGCGTACGGCGCCGCCGCTCCAAGCCCGTCCACCAAGTCACATCGAATGTCGAGGGCCACCGCTCTATGACCAAGCTGCTCGACGCGGTAGCACAACCATCCGTTTCCGGCACCAAGATCCACCAAGTGGAGTGGCCGGGGCCAGGTCTCTTTCGCGCACGGCCGGAGAACGGCGGAGATGAAGCGGCGGTAGGTGCAACGTCGGATTGCCCACTGATCCGCCAGCGCGCCCGTGCCCGGGTTTGGCAGGGACAGCAGCTCTTCGATGCCTCCTGAACCGCGTCCCTCTGCTGCGCGATGCAGACCGTAGGCATGGCGGAAACGACGGCGACGTTCGGCCCGGTCGGCATCCGCGCTGGGCATTACTCGTTACTGGCCGGCGCTGAGGGGATTCCGCCGCCAACCCACCCAGCATGCAAGCGCTTTGACGACCGCCGTCCAGCCTGCGGCGGTAGCGGTGTCGTACGCGATGGATCGCAGCGCCATGGTGACAGACGTGGCGTAGGCTCCGGCGCGCCGTCGCTCGTTAGCCAGCCAGGCAATGTGCTCCGCCACCTGACGGTAACAGCGACGCCTCGACGCCCCGCCCAGTTGGCGAGCAAGTTTCTGGTAGACTCGCACCCAGGCCTCGTGCGCGGCACGGCGATCCGCTTGGTGCGAGTTCTCGTGGGCCCGGATTGCCGTCAGCCGGTCAGGTAGCGCCAATGCTTGGCTCGTTCGCGCCAGGCGGAACCAAAGGTCGTAGTCATGACAGTAACGCAGGGACTCGTCAAAGCCGCCCACGCGCTCGAGGAGCTCCCGGCGCACCAGTACTGTGCTCGTCGCGATAATGGCGTCAATAGGAATGAGCGCGTCAAGAATCCACCCGGAGAATGGAATCCAGGGTTTTGACGAAGCTTCCGGCAGGGGCGCCCCGTCCGCATCGATGCGACGGTAATAGGTG
>DATMBI010000051.1:0-6836 GCA_035559375.1 Gemmatimonadaceae bacterium
AAGAAGCATCGTCAACCCATGGCCATCCTCCCGGGAGGCCTGCGCGAGAAGCCATTGCCAGTAAGTGCTGCTGGACACAGGCACACGCTAGGTGCCGGCATTTGTCCGAGTGTCATCGAAAAAGTGCCAGTGGCGGCGAAACACGACGAGGCTCTCGCGGCTCGCGAGTCCGCGAGTTATCGTCTCCGTTGTCACAGCGCCCTGGAGTGGTGAATGGCGTCCAGCCCGGTAGCCGGCCGCTGGTCCATCGAGCACAGCATCGTTTGGAAGCTGGTGCTCTATTACGGCTTGTTGGCGCTGGCGGTGATCGCGCTGTGGTGGTTGCTGCCTGGATCCTGGCAAGCGGGCTTGCGGGAGGCGGCTAGCCCGCTGGTGGGGACGACGGCGACTTTGTCGAGCCTTGTAACACCCAACGTAGCCCCGCCGCGACTGGGGCCCGGCACGGTGGTTCTCATGGCCTTGCTAGGTAGTGTCGCTGCATTGGCGCTCTCCCTGCCGGTTTCGTGGGTTTACATGGCCACGCGGCACAAGAAAGGCTACTCGCAGTCGGTGGTTCACACGCTGGTGCTGCTACCGGTGGTCGTCGCGATGGTTGCTGCGCTAGTCCGCAACAGCGTGGCGTTGGCGTTCAGCATCGCTGGAATCGTAGCTGCGGTCCGCTTTCGCACTACGCTAGAGGACAGTCGCGACGCCGTTTTCGTCTTTCTGGTGATGGCTGTAGGGCTGGCGTGTGGGGTGCAGCTCGAGGTGGCGGTAGTGCTATCCGTGCTGTTCGTGGTCGTGGCGTTGGTGCTGTGGTACACGGACTACGCCCGCACACCACCGGCCTTGGAGGGCCAGCGTGCGGAGCGGCACCTGCGCCGAGTGCTGGCGTTGGCCAATCGTACCAGTCAGTTCGTCGCACGCTTGGATCGCGAGATCCTGGAGTCTTTGGCTCCTGCGCAGCTCGAGGCGTTGCAGCGACGCTTGGAGAAGCGACGCAAGGAACTGATCGACGGAGGCGATGTCAATGGCGACGACGAGGGCGGTCCACGTTTCGACGGTCGAATCACGGTAACTGCCAGCGAGCCAGACGGCGCGGAATCGGTATTGCAGTCGCTGCTGGATGCTTTAGCCAAGCGCTGGAAACTGATCAGGGTGGAGCGCGACGATGGTGCGGCAACGCTCGTTTATGCAGTACGGCCCAAGAAGGGGTCTACCCTGGCGGCGCTGGCAGAACGCATACAGCAGGAGGGGCAGCCGTACGTGTCGCGAGTGGAGGTAGAGCAATGGCAATGAACACAGAACATCGGCGGCGGTGCGCGTACCGCTGGTCATGGCTCGCAGTGCTGCTCGTCCCACTACCGGTAGTCGGACAACAAGATGCCAAGTCGAGGGAGGCGCCGGACAAGGACAAGATCACGCAGTGGAGAACCGAAGCTGAGGCGTTGCCTCTGTTCAAGAAGACGGAGCCGCTCGAGCTTCAGCTGGTAGCCAACTATCGCCTGCTATTGCGCGATCGCGACACGCTGAGCGTGCGGGAATACTGGGGTGAGGTCCGGGTGTCGGACAGCTCTGGTGCGGAGCGCAGGTTGCCCGTCCGCTTGCGTACGAGGGGGCATTTCAGGCTGGCGAGCCGTAACTGTGCGTTCGTGCCTTTGCGGCTGGAGTTCGCCAAGAAGGACGTCATGGGCACTCCTTTCGAGGGTCAGGACGAGCTCAAGCTCGTGACTCACTGCAACGGCACGGCCCTTTACGAGCAGTATGTCTTGCGAGAGCACCTCGCATATCGTTTGCACGGTGTACTCGCGCCTAGTGCCTTCCGGAGCCGTTTGGCGCGTGTGGCTTATGTCGATTCTGCCAGCGGGCGTGTGCTGGAGACTCGACCCGCCATGTTCCTGGAGCACGAAGGACATGTGGCGCGCAGAATGGAGGGGGAGGTGGTGGAGATACGCAGAGCGTTGTTCGGCGATGTGGATCTGGATCAGATGACCGAAGTCGCGCTGTTCGAGTATTTCATAGGGAACAGCGACTATTCCCTCTACGCTCTGCACAATATCAGGTTAGTGCGGCGCTGGTCGGACAGCGTGCTCTTGCCGATATCGTACGATTACGATTTCTCCGGCCTGGTGAACGCCAGATATGCCACGCCGCCACCGCAGCTCAACCTCCGTTCGGTGCGTGATCGTTTGTATCGCGGACCATGCAGGCAGCCGGAGGAGATGGCGCCTCACGTGGCGCGTTATCTACAGCGAAAGGCGCATCTCATGGCCCTTCCCGACAGCATTCCGGGGTTGGACAGATCCTACGTGCGCGACGTGCGGGAGTTTTTGGGCGAGTTCTTCGGAAGGATCGAGTCGCCTCGATCGATACGTTCTGTGTTTTGGGATAACTGCGAGAAACGGCCGGGAATGTGAACTAGGCTGTTTGTCGGGAGGAGCGGTCCGCGTGCTGCGCGCCGCGCCCTAGGACGACTGCGGCTGTCATGTGGCCGGTCACGTTGGCCGTCGTGCGGAACATATCGGGGATCGTGTCGACTCCGAGGAGAATCGCGATCCCTTCCATCGGAAGGCCAGCGCTCATGAGCACTGGGGCCATGATGACGATAGAGCCTCCGGGGATTCCCGGCACGCTGAAGCTGGTGGCCACGACGGTGAGAGTCACTGTAGCGAGCTGGGGCGGCGAAAGCGGGATCTGGTAGAGGTGCGCGATGAAGACGACACCTAACGTCTGTCCGACCGCTGCACCTACCCGGTAAACGGAAGCTGCCAGCGGGATCAGGAAGCTGGCTACCTCGTCGGGGAGGTGCAATCTGTTGCGGGCTACCTCCATCATAGCTGGAAGCGATGCTAGGGAGCTCCGGGACGCGAAGGCCACCGCCTGCGCCGGCAGGACAGCGCGCGCGAATTCGACGAGTCCTATGCGGCCGAGGGTGGCAGCCAGCGGGTAGAGCACGAGTGCGGCAAACGCTGTGGTGAACAGCGCCACGAGCGCCACGTAGCTCGCTAGCGCCCCCGCTACTGCCAGACCCAAGCGAGCTGCCAGCGGAACTGCGAGAGCGAAGACACCGAACGGCGCCAGGTCTAGGATCCAGCGCACCAGATTGAGCGATGTGTCGCGTACGGCTTCGAAGAACGCGATCAGGGTATCGCGGCCGGAGGTGCGCAGGGTCGCCGTAGCGATCCCGAACAGAACGGTGAACACGATGAGCGGGAGCATGGCGCCATCTGCAGCGGCCCGCAGCGGGTTGGAGGGTACCAGTTCGATCAGCCAGCCGGCGAAGGTCGGGATTCGACCGGTGGTCTCGCCGCCCTGTGCTGCCTGTGCCTGGAGAGCTCGGGCGGCCGCCGGGTCGATCGGGATGATGTTCATCAGGCTCGGTCCGAGGAGCGCACTTGCAGTGGCGCCGGCGAGAAGCGTCGCTGCGAAGAAAAGGAGAGCTTTACCACCGATTCGACCTAACGAGCGGATATCTGGAGCTGCCGCTATTCCTGTCACGAGGCTACCGACCACCAGGGGCAAGACCGTCATTCGTATGGCGTTGACGAAGAGCGTTCCCACCGGCTCTAGCCAGCTCGCTATTCGTGCCAACGCCGACGAACCCGTTACAGACGTCACGGTGCCGATCAGGAGGCCGGCGGCCAAGCCCGACAGTACCCGTAGCGCTAGTGAGGACATGGCTGCGAAACTAGACGTCGTAGCGCCGCCGCGCGAGACCGGCGTTGCAGTGCGGCAGCGGGCGCTGCGATCTTTGGTCTCGGTGCCCGTCGTGGCGGCGGGCCGCTGCCGAGGCTGAAATGAGCGACAAGAGCTACCACGATCTCGTACGGGAGGCCAAGACCCGCATTCGTGAGGTGAGCGCCGAGGAGGCCATTAACCTCTTGGCAAACGGTGGGTCAGTGGTCCTCGTGGATTGCCGCGAGCATAACGAATACGCGCTGGGACGCATCCCGGGCGCTGTGTTGATTCCACGCGGTCTTCTAGAGCAGAACATCGAGCGTGTGGCAGCGCGCAGCCAGAAGGTCATCGTTTACTGCGCCAGTGGGAACCGATCTGCGCTGGCTGCGGATGCATTGAGGGAGATGGGCTATGCCGATGTGGCTTCGCTGGCCGGTGGGATCCGGGCGTGGGTGGAGGCAGGGGGGGAGCTGGACGGCTAGGACGACCGCTGCGCAATAGGCATGGACGGGCGGGAGCCTTGGCGGCACCGACTTGTGGTGGGCCGTCCCCTGTTGGAGCGGCTGGCCAGACGCTTGGCTGAGCGCGAGCCACGCCGTGCCGAGATAGACGGTGATCCGGCGCGGGCGGCTGTGGCGGTGCTTTTCCGGGCCCCTTCGGCGCCGGAGGTCGAGCTACTTCTCATCCGCAGAGCCGAGCGCGAGGGAGATCCTTGGAGCGGGCAGATGGGGTTGCCCGGTGGGCGTATGGCCGCGAGAGATCGATCGTTGTTGAACACAGTACTGCGGGAGACGTTCGAGGAGATCGGCCTCGATATTTCGGCGAGCGGCGTGATTCTGGGGCAGTTGGACGAGCTTCGCCCACGCACCCCTGTTCTGCCACCGATAGTGGTGACGCCATTCGTTGCGGTCGTGCCACCGGAGTCCGAGGCCGTACCTAACGAGGAGGTGGCCGAGGCGCTTTGGGTCCCCGCTTCTGCGCTGACCGCGCCCGCGGCGCTGGGGGAGGCTACCGTGCAGACCAGGGCTGGCGAGCTCACCGTACCGGCCTTCCGCGTCGGCTCGCACGTCGTTTGGGGCATGACCGAGCGTATTCTCAGCCAGTTGCTGCAGCACCTGCGTACGGGGGAGTAGGAGGTCCGCCCGTTCGGTGTGGCGGGCAGCCTCTTGCCGCCAGGGCTCGGCCAGGGCAAATTTAGGCCATCCTAAATCCTTTTTAGGCACGCCCGAACCCGAGGATGCCGAGGCTACGATGAACGAACGAGCGGAACTTCTGCGGACCGAGGGAGACTCCGATGCTCCGCAGCAGATTGCGCAGCCGGTTGCGGAACTCGGCTGGCGGCGTGCTCGGGCTGCGCCCAGCCTTGCCGAGGTTTACCGGACCGTCCCTGTTACGGGAAGGACTTGGTGGCGGAAGATCCTAGCTTTTGCCGGGCCTGGTTACTTGGTCGCCGTCGGCTACATGGATCCCGGGAACTGGGCGACCGACCTGGCCGGTGGTTCTCGCTTCGGCTATTCGCTGCTGAGTGTGATACTGCTGTCCAATCTCATGGCAGTGTTGCTGCAGGGGTTGGCCTCCAAACTAGGGATCGTAACCGGCCGTGATTTGGCGCAGGCCTGTCGCGATCACTATTCTCGGCCGGTAACGCTCGCTCTCTGGGTTCTTTGCGAGATCGCCATCGCGGCGTGCGATCTCGCAGAGGTCATCGGCACGGCCATAGCGCTCAATCTACTTTTCGGCATTCCGCTCCCGCTCGGTGTGACGATCACCGCGGTGGATGTTCTCCTCATTTTGTACCTGCAGCACAAGGGCTTCCGCCTGCTAGAAGCGCTCGTCATCTCGCTGGTTGCGGTGGTAGGCGGCTGCTTTCTATTCGAGATCGTCGTTTCGCGACCCGACGTCTCGGCCGTGGTGCGGGGTTTCGTCCCCAGCTCCGAGATCGTAACCAATCGCGAGATGCTCTACATCGCCATCGGAATACTGGGTGCCACCGTCATGCCCCACAACCTGTATCTCCACTCCTCGGTGGTTCAGACACGCAATTACGAGGAGACGCCTGCGGGGAAGCGAGAGGCGGTGCGCTACGCGTTCATAGATTCCACGATAGCCTTGTCGTTCGCGCTTTTCATCAATGCTGCTATCCTCATCGTTGCTGCGGCGACCTTTCACAAGACGGGGCATACGGACGTCGCTGAGATTCAGGACGCCTATCAGCTCCTGTCCCCCCTCCTCGGTGTGAAGGCGGCCAGCGTGGTGTTCGCGCTGGCGCTTCTGGCTTCCGGTCAGAACTCGACGCTTACTGGGACGCTCGCCGGCCAGATCGTGATGGAGGGTTTTCTCAACATCAGGCTGCGTCCCTGGCTGCGACGGCTAATCACGCGTGCCATTGCCATTGTGCCGGCAGCGATAACTGCCATTTTGTATGGGGAAAGCGGGACCGCCAGGCTCCTTATTTTGAGTCAGGTCGTCCTGAGTTTGCAGCTTTCCTTTGCTGTGTTCCCGTTGGTGCGCTTCACGTCTGACAGGTTGAAGATGGGCGAATTCGTCAACCCGAGTTGGCTCAGGGTGTTAGCGTATACGGTGGCCACTGTCATCGCGTCTTTCAACGCTTGGTTACTCGTTCAGACTGTGCGCGAGTGGGTGGGTTGATGTACCGCCGCATTCTGGTATGCTTGGAGAACTCTCCGACGGACGAGGTGGCGCTTGAGCATGTCCGCAAGCTGGCTGCCTTTTGCCGTGCGGTGGTGATTCTGATTCATGTGGCCGACGGCTGGGCTGCGCGGAACATTCAGCAGCTGGGTTTGCGGGAGTCGGAGGAGATGCGCCAGGATCGCGAGTACCTGGAACGTCGGGCGAGCGAGTTGGCCGATGCTGGGATCGATGCCGAAGCGGTTTTGGCCAGTGGGGACCCGGCGGCGGAGATAGTGGCTGCGGCCGAGCGCGAGCGGTGCGATCTGATAGTGATGGCTACCCATGGTCACCGCCTCATCGGCGACGTCATTCATGGAAGTGTGGCCAACGCGGTGCGGCATCGGACCACAGTGCCGGTGCTATTGCTGAGGGCGGCGCGGCGCAGCGGCGAGGCGCTGGTGCCGGCTAGTGCGGTCGAGGGGCAACAGTGACACCGGCACGCAAGTCAGCTCGTCCGGTCCCGCGCATGGATGCGCGGGAGGGAGTCG
>DATMBI010000052.1:0-2592 GCA_035559375.1 Gemmatimonadaceae bacterium
ATCCTGCCGCGACCGCTGTTGGGGAAAAGAGGCAACGAGAGCGCCGCGTCTCGAGGTACGACGCATAGCCAAGGTCGCGCTCCGGAGCTCGCTCTGGACAGAGCTGCTGAGAGGGCGCTGCGGGAGCTATACACAGAGCGCTCCGCTATGCAGCAGCAAGCTCTGGAAGATCTCCTGGAGCTTTTCAAGATGCTGGGCTACAAAGCTGGGCGCGATAGGCATCGGAGAACTATCAGGGTGTACCCTCGTGTGTGGGGTGACTACCCGCTTCTCAATCCCCGCTTCGTGGCACCGCCCTTCTTGTGCATTTTCACCTACTCGAACAGCGACGGTTTGGATCGAAAACTGGCTCGCTTCCCGTCCAGTGATACTTGCTGGTTCGAGAACCAATCGAAACGGATTCATGGCGGCTACCGTTACCATGGCTTCTTCGCAATAGCTCTGCAATTCTGGCGAGACAGTCGCGGTGCACTAGGCATCGACTACGACGCGTTGGCTCCCGATCTCGAGCGGATTCGTGAGCTCTTGTTAGCTGATTCGTGAGCTCTTGCTGTGGAAGGCATCCCCCAAGTGCATGCGCGGCAAACGGTTTCACGGGCAGGCTCGTCGCCAACGTGACTCCGAGTCGCTTCGTGACTCGAGAAATCGCGGTCAAGCGTTGTCAGGGAACTCCCCTATTGCGCCAATTCGAGACGGGCCGCATTATGGCCCTGCGTTCGCGGGACGGGATATCCGCGAACGGGGCTTTCCCACGGGATACCGTCGGAAGGCAGCAGGTCGAGAGTTCGACCTCGATCTGCAGGCTGCGAGGTCGCTGGACGCAGCCGAGGCTCCGAGATCTCGGGGCGCCTGAGTCGGGCCCGTCCGACGAGGGTAAGACTACTGGCTGGACTACGTCTCGTCAGCTCTAGGGTTTACGAGACGTAGGGTCGAACCGAGCCGACCAGTAGTCGCCAGCGGGGAAGAGCCCCCGCAGATGGCGGAAGCCACTGCGGGGGCTCTACTTTTTCTCCGGCTCGACTCGCTCTAGCTCGCACTTGGATTCATCCCTGCTCGAGAACGGCGGCGACAGTGATCCGAGCTTTGAAAAGGCGCGAGACAGGGCACGTCTCACTGGCGGCACGCGCTGCTTCCTGAAAGGCGGAGTCAGTGGCTCCCGGCACGCGCGCTCTGGTTTCGAGGTGCACCGCCGTGATCGTAAAGCCAGCCTCGAGCTTCTCCAACGTCACAGTGGCCGTCGTCGCGATCCGCTCCGGGACAAGTCCAGCAGACGTCAATCGGCCGGAGAGCGCCATGGAAAAGCATCCCGCATGAGCGGCAGCGAGCAACTCCTCGGGATTCGTTCCGGTTCCGCTCTCGAAGCGAGACGAGAATGTGTAGGGAGTATCGCGGAGCACCCCGCTCGGAGCGGACATGGTCCCCCGCCCTTCCCGCAGTGTGCCCTCCCAAACTGCACTAGCTTTACGTTCCACCGTATCTCTCCTTTCTCTAGTAGTTCGTTAGGCAACTCCAGCCACGTCCCCTAGAGCTGCGGGTGGCGGAGATGCCAGGTCGTAGCACGCTGATATGCGTTGGCAACCGAAAGAATCTTGTCGTCCTGGAACAGGTTGCCGATGATAGTCGTACAGATCGGCTGCGGGTGCTCCCCCTCGCTGAACGCGTAAGGCAGCACTACGGCCGGATGTCCTGTCTGGTTGGTCAGCGCCACGTCTCCAGTACCGCTGACATACATGTCGAAGTCGGCCATGAGTTCAGCCATCTGCTGCATGACTATGAGTCGCCGTCGCTGTGTCTGGAGGAACTCCAGTGCCGTCACTGTGCGGCCCCGAGCGAAGCGCATGGCAGCAGCCAACGGACTGTTGTCTGCTGGCGGCGGTGCGCCGCGGCCACCGCCTCGACCAGCACTGTCGGCACCCGCACCGCGGCCACCGCCCGCGCGACCTCGCCCTGTTGCACTCAAAACCGAATCGACGAACTGCTGCGGGAGCGTTGACACGTAGCTATCGAATGCCGCGGCCGATTCCACACCTAACGAGCTCAGGCCGGCTGTACTGGGTCGCTGCCCGATAGGCCGGAGCTCGGCGCCCAGCTCCCGCAACTTGTCAAGAAGAGCCTGCGGCGCGCGTTCGTCGTAACCGATGCGATAGCGCCTCAAATCCGGAGAACGCTCGTATTGGAAGGGCGCGGTCACCGTGGCAGGGTCTTTCTCGTCGGCACCGTGGATGACGCTGAACACCATGGCGCAGTCCTCCACAGTCCGGCAGATAGGCCCCACCTTGTCCATGGTCCATGCGAGCACCATCCCTCCGTGCCGACTCACGCGGCCGAACGTCGGCCGTAGCGCGCTCAGACCGCAGCGGATAGCCGGCGAGACAATGGAACCCTGGGTTTCGGTGCCGATGGCGAACGCAACGCATCCAGCGGCCGTAGCTGAGGCCGGACCAGCCGACGAGCCACTCGATCCTTGTGCGAGGTTCCAGGGATTCTTGGTCTGCCCTCGATACCAGTTGTCGCCCTGTGCGAAAAGACCAGTGGAGAGCTTGGCGATGAGGATGGCCCCCGCCTCACGAAGCCTGACCACGATTTCACTGC
>DATMBI010000053.1:0-10844 GCA_035559375.1 Gemmatimonadaceae bacterium
CTCCTGCCGCGAAAGAATCTCGACCATGCGGCGGCAACTCGCAGGCAGCGCCGCCCGCTCCTCGGCAATAGCAAGCAGCAGCTCCGCTAGGTCGCGGGCCGTCGTTACGTTGTTCAAACCGCGCTCGAAAGCCCGACTATCCTCGACTCCACGCAACACCCTCATCCGCGTGGCACCGAGAGAGCGTACAGTCGAATCCACGGCTCGCGCACCCAGAAGCTCTATCAAAGCATTGGTGGCCAAGTTGCTGCTGCGCACGATCATTCGCTCTGCCAACCACTCGATCGGAACGCGCTGCCCCACCCGAGCGTAAACGAGGGAGTCGGAATCTGCACCCGGATCCAGAGCATAACGAGAGCCATCGGCTAGGGACTGGAAACCGTTGACGAGCAGCAAATCTTGCCCGGGACGCAGGCGGCCACTGTCCAAGGCGCGGAAATACTCTATCAGCACCGCCACCTTCATGGTGCTGGCCGCATGGAAGAGAGAATCCTCGTTTACATAGAATCGCGCCGTGCCGTTCACCTGTCGGAAAGCGACCGCGACCGTGGCGCCCGGCACCGCCGCTATGCGCTCCAGAACGCGAGCGCGGAGCGCTGCTACCGGCTCCTGGGCAGCTAGCGTTGGCGCGAGCAGAACCGAGAAGAGGCAGGTACGGCGAAACACCCCTGGGAAATAAAGCCGCTCACCCCAGCTCGGCAACGCCTGCCGGTTGCCGGCACAACCACTGAATCGTATAAACGTGGCCAGGGCTCGTGGCCTCCCGCCCCTCACTGACAACCTTCAATGCACCAGCCAGGCCGAGATCCCATGCCCGCCGCGGTAGCGCAGGAGGACCACCGCACGGGGCGACTGCGGCTCACCGCCGTAAATTTGGAACGTCGGCCCTCGGGCCACGCCGCGTGCGTGGTGACCCTGCAATGGCAAGACGGCCAACCCATTGTCGGTCGCGCCGACGGCCTGTCGAGCACGCAGGCCGATCTGCGCCTGGCAGCGGAAGCCACACTCAGGGCCCTACGCTCCTTCTATGGAGACGACCCTGCACTAGGCCTTCTGGGCATCAAGACTTTGCATGCCTTCGATGCCAGTATCGTGATCGCCTGTGTGGGCGCGAACCGCGACGGCAAAGCACTGCGGCTGCTGGGATGCCATCTGTCTGACGGTGACCTGTTGCGCAGTGCTGTCCTGGCGGTTCTCCACGCGATCAACAGGGTGCTGGCACCCTGAACCCTAGAATGACCGACCGACGATGAACACCGGGGCCGCGCTCTCAACTGGGCCATAGGTCCGTCCGCGTAGCCCCCAGGGCATGTCGTGATCCGTGGACCTGGCACCACTCCAGAGGACAACGCGGCTCTGGCTCACCTAGTCCGAGAAAACCAAGAGCTTTTCAGCCTCGTCCTCCGAACCCCGACACCAGAGGTCCATAGGTTCCGCGCCCCGTAGCCGCGCGGTAAAATAGAGACTCTCGTACCCAGCTACCCCGAGCCTCTTATGCAAAGAACCTGGGCCCTCGTCTGGCTGGTTTCCGCCGCTGCCTGCCAGCCGGCAATGGTGAGGACAGTTGCGGAACCGGTGTACGTGATTGCCGCGGAGGAGCCCGCGGCAGCCAGCGGTAACCAGGACTCGAGCGCTGCGATGGTGGACGGCACCGACGGCGACCCAGAGCTAGCCGACGTTAGGCAAGAGGATTCGGCAGAATCGGCTGTCGCAGCCTCCAGTACACCAGCGTGGGACCTGGAGGTGGAGCCTTACGTCAGCCACGAGCGTGTGACCTACTACGTGCGCCGCTACACCACCGAGGCCAGAGATCGCGTCGCCTCATGGCTGCAACGGGGGCGCCGCTACGAACCGTTCATCCGGTCGACCTTCAGGGCCTATGGCATTCCGGAAGACATGTATTACCTGGGACTCGTAGAGAGCGGCTACGACCCGCACGCCTACTCGAGAGCGGCCGCGGTCGGGATGTGGCAATTCATGACCTCCACGGCCAAGGGGATGGGGTTGAGGGTGGATTGGTGGGTGGACGAACGACGCGACCCCGTGCGATCTACCGAGGCAGCCGCCCGCTTCCTCGCCGCCCTGCGCGACCAATTCGGTTCGCTCTACCTCGCCGCCGCGGCCTACAACGGCGGGCCGGGGCGAATAGCGCGTACCCTCGATGCCCACGCGGACCTCTTGTCGGGTACAGGCGGCGAAGACCTTTTCTTCGCACTCGCGGAAACCAACTCGTTACGGAGCGAAACAGCCAACTACGTCCCGCAGCTCATCGCGGCCGCCCTGATCGGCAAGGAGCCCGAGCGCTACGGAATTCGGCTGGAGCCCGCGGAACCGTTCGCCTACGACTCGGTGCTGGTTCCGGCTGCCACTGCAGTGGCTGCCGTAGCGCGCGCGGCTGGCGTAGAGCTGGATGCGGTGCGCGATCTGAACCCGCACCTGCTGCGTGGAATCACGCCCCCAGGCCAAGACTCCTGGGTTCGCGTACCTGTGGGTAGCGCCGGCGCCGCCGCCGAAGCTCTAACCGCGCTGCCAGATTCCTTGCGCGCTGGTTACAGGACGCGCAAGCTCACGCGCGCCACCACGCTGGCCACGGTGGCTCGCGAAACCGGGCTCACGGTGAAGCAGTTGGGCTGGTACAACCCCGGAGTCAAAACGCGCCTAACGGCCGGTACGGTGCTTCGCATCCCTACACGCCAAGCGCTACTGGCAGCGCTGGACGTGCCAGATCCAGCCATAGAACGCTACGGCCCTGCACAGCGTGGCCTGCACGTGGTGCGTAGCGGCGAGACACTGTCTCACATCGCACGGCGCTACGGCACGACCGTGAACGCGCTGATGCGCCTCAATCGGCTGCGCAACAGCCGGATCTACGCTGGACAAACGATCCGGGTGCGCTAATTGCCCGAGCGCGCTACGGGGCGCTCCAATATCCCCTTGCCCCTGTAACCGCGCAGCACGATCCGATCGTATCCGTTAGAAGGATCGATCCCGAGCTCGCGGTCGAACTGCACAGCAGCCGGACCCCGGTTGTACACCAGCAGCGCCAACTGCACGTCGCGATATGCAGCTATGAGGTCGCGCAAGTAACGAAACCCGATGCGCAAATTAGTCTCGCGATCGTACAGCTGCTCCACCGTGACGTCAGGGATGTACGCGCGCGCCGTCGCCGGCATGAGCTGCGTCAATCCGATAGCCCCGGCTGGCGACGTAGCCCGCTCGTCGAAGCGGCTCTCCAGCCTGACGAGCGGAAACGCGAGCGCCGGGTCTATACCCTCTTCCACTGCTATGTCGTGGATGGCCTGGGCCAGCTCGACAGAGATGCGATAGCGACGGGCGTAACCGAAGATTTGGTGCCAACGGCGTAAAAGCCCTTCGCTGTAGTGTACTTCGGCCGAATCGCTGCCCCCCAGCCCGAGTCGCGTACCAAGCGAAGCAGGCGGTAACGCCGAAGCCACACTCGGTTCCCAGTTAGTTGCGGCCAACCATGCGGTAAGAACGAATCCCGCAAACATGAAGCCGGCCCGCACCCGCCGCCGGCGGCGCACAATATCGCCGCGCCGCACGTAGGTCCCGCGCAGGTCCTTCATGAAACCTCCCGATCGTAAAACAGAGAACCGGCAGAACGCCGGCACTAGCGAAGCGTCAGCCCCGCACCCAGTCCCCACCTTTTCCACCGCGCTTCTCGATGACTCTAATTTCGCCGATCTCGAGGCTCTTATCCAACCCCTTTATCATGTCGAAAATTGTGACGAGCGTCACAGTGACGGCTACGAGAGCCTCCATCTCGACCCCGGTCTGCGCTGCCGTTTTGGCTGTGGCGGTCACGCGGACGCCTGGCAGCGAATCGTCCAGCTCCATCGTTAGGCTCACATCGGACAGCGGGATCTGGTGGCAGAGGGGGACGATTTCCCAGGTGCGCTTGGCGCCGAGTATCCCTGCCACTCTGGCAACAGCTAGTACATCGCCCTTGACGACAGCATTCTGGCGGATGGCCTCCAAGGTAGCGGGTTGCATGCGGATGCAACCGCTAGCACGGGCAAGCCGCTGGGTGACAGGCTTGGCCGAGATATCCACCATCCTGGCCTTGCCAGAAGGGTCGACGTGCGACAGATCGCTCACGCCAGTGCCTCCGCCAAATCCAGAAAAAGCACCGCACTTACCAACTGCGGGTTGACGTTCGCCTCGGCGAGGCGGCGAGCTTCCTCGACCAACGACAGTGCACGCGCACTCGCTCGCGCTTGGGCTTCGTGGCCCCGTAGCGCGGCATCCCTGGCTCGCTCGTGCACCGCCACCAGTAACGCGTCCAGCAGCGCCGCAAAAGCTCCGCGCGCCGCGCGCTGACCCTGCTGGAAAGCCAGCTTCGCCATTTCGGCTCGGTCGCCAGACGAGACGGCACGCACGATGGCACGTGCCTCCTCCAACAGAGTCGCCTCGGCAGCGGCGAAGAGCCGCCCCGGCGCACCACCCGCGAGAGCAATGCGCGCATCGTCGTCGGGCGGCATCCCTAACGAGTCCAACCGATCACGCACTGCGGGATCGCGCACGAAGGCGCGCAGGGCGGCCGAGTCCAGCAGCGGCACGCGTAGAGCCACCAGCCGCGACCTGATGGTAGGGAGGAGCGCCTGCGGCTGGCTGGAGGTCACGAGTATGAACGTGTCTGGTGGCGGTTCTTCCAGGAGCTTGAGAAAAGCATTGGCCGCATACTCGGCACCTTCCTGCTGCACCATCCGTTCCGCGTCACCTACCAGGAAGACCTTGCGTCGAGCGAGAGCCGGGGCCCGGGCACCCTGGTGCACGAGGTAGCGAACCATCGCCAGGTAGATGGCATGCTCGCCCGGAGGGGGCTCGTAGAGCCCCGACGCCGCAGCTCGGTCGCGGCGAGCTGCAGCCAGATCGAGCGCCACGTCCTCGGGATCCGGGTCGCTATCCTTCAGCCTCGGCCTAGGGAAAACCCAGTGTAGATCCGGGTGCACTAGCTCGGCGACATAGCGGCAGTGACGGCAGCTACCACAGGGCGGAGAAGCAGCATCACAGAGGAGAAGCTGAGCCAACCAGAGTGCCAGACGCTGCTTTCCCACACCTGGCGGCCCGTGGAAGAGTATGCTCTGCGGGAGCCGGCCGGCCTGCACCGTAGCTGCCAGGCGCTGCCGCAGCGGCTCGTGGCCGTAGAGCGGGACTATCGCCATAGGTGCAATATACGCTCAGTGAGCGACCCAGGCACGATAACGAAAATACCCGATTGCCAGCGCTGGCCGGAGCGGCTAGCGTGCGGCGCGATCCATTTTCCCCGGAGGAACACCGGTGACGGAGAACAAGACGAAGCGGCGCACTATCGGCGGCAAAGTCTTGCGCCCGGAGAGCCTGATGATGAGCTACGGCTACGATCCCAGGCTCTCGGAGGGCGCTCTCAAGTGTCCCATCTTCCAAACCTCGACGTTCGTTTTCGAACGAGCCGAGGATGGCAAGGCGTTCTTCGAAATCGCCTACGGACTCCGGGAACAGGGGCCTAACGAAAAGCTAGGGCTGATCTACTCGCGGCTCAACAACCCGGATCTCGAGATCTTGGAAGATCGCCTCACCCTCTGGGACGGTGCCGAAGCGTGCGCCGTGTTCGAGAGCGGGATGGCGGCGATAGCTACGTCGCTGCTGGCCTTCGTGCGCCCGGGCGACACGGTAGTCTATTCGCAGCCACTGTACGGTGGGTCGGACTATTTCGTACGCCATTACCTGCCGCAGCTCGGTGTCGAGGCCGTGGGCTTCCCCGCGGGCCTACCCGTAGGCGACATCGCCGGAGAGCTGGAGCGAAGCGCCAAAGGAAAGCGTATCACCGCCGTGCTTCTGGAAACGCCCGCAAACCCCACCAATGCTCTGGTGGATATCGCAGGTGTAGCGGATCTCGTCAGGCGCCTAGCAGCCCGAGGTGCTCGTCCCGTGGTGATGGTGGACAACACCTTTCTCGGTCCCCTCTGGCAACATCCGCTGAAGCACGGCGCGGATCTGGTCATCTACTCGGCAACCAAGTTCATAGGCGGCCACAGCGACCTCGTGGCCGGCGCTTGTTTGGGGAGCGCGGAGCTAGTGAATCAGGTGCGGACGCTGCGCACCTTCATGGGCACCATGGCCGGTCCGTGGACGGGGTGGTTGCTGCTGCGTTCTCTGGAAACGCTCAAGATGCGCATGACCGGGCAGATGAAGAACGCCCGCTACGTGGCGGACATGCTAGCCGAACATCCAAAAGTGCGGGCGGTCCATTACTTGGGGCTTCTGCCCGAGACCGATCCGATGTTCCACGTTTATCGCCGTCAGTGCCTTTCGCCGGGTTCGATGATTTCTTTCGAGGTCGAAGGCGGAGAAGAAGGTGCGTTTCGGTTCCTGAACGCGTTGCAACTGGTGAAGCTCGCCGTGAGCCTCGGGGGTACGGAGTCGTTAGCCGAACATCCCGCAACCATGACACACGCCGATGTGGCGCCCGAGGAGCAGCGCCGCTACGGGATTACGCCTGGATTGGTTCGGCTCTCGGTGGGGGTGGAGCACTACGAGGACATCGTAGCCGACGTAGAGCAGGCGCTGGCCCAGGTGTGAGTCTCCTCGATGCCGCCTAACGCGGCTCGCGAAGGTCACGCGTCTGAGCCATGAGGGGATGGGTCCCCTCGGGCTCGGCCAGGGGAAGCCGCACTGTGAACCGCGTCGCTCGCGGGCGCGAGTCCAGGTCCAGCTCGCCACGATGCTGTGCGACCAGGCGACGTACGATATCGAGTCCGAGCCCCGTACCTTGGCCGACAGGTTTAGTCGTGAAGAACGGATCGAAAATGCGATGCCTGATCTCAGGGGGAATCCCTGGCCCGTCGTCCTGGAAGCTGACGGCCAGCCACGTCAGCTCCACCATAGCGCTGATAGCGACATGCCCGTGCTTCGGGGCGGCGTCCAGTGCGTTGTCCAGCAGGTTGAGCCAGATTTGGTTGAGTTCGCCCTCTACGGCCACGACCGGCGGCAAGCTGGGAGGGAGTTCCAGAGCCACAGCGACGTTCTTCTGGCGCGCCTTGTGGGCGAGCATGGTGACCGCATCCGTGAGGCCAGCCGCGACGTTCAGCGGCGCCGAGGCTAGAGCACGATCCATGTGCGTGAAGCGCTTCATCGCGGATACGAGCTGTTGAATTCGTCCCGCCGTGCGCTCCACGCTGAGCACGAGAGAGCGAGTCGTGCAGCCGGCCGCGATCCAGCGTAGAGCAGCGTCCAGGCGCGGCCCGTCCAGCACTTGGGCTAACTCGTCGAGAGCTTCCAGCGTCACCGCCGTCTCGGCCAACGCAGGTGCGATCTCTTGGGAGACTCCGTGCCCCCCGAGCCAGGCGGCTAGGGCTTCTTCGCGATCGCTACGCTCCAGTGCAGACAGGACTCCGCCCCCGGCGCTTGCTAGGCAAATGTCGCGCACTCGTTCCAAAACTTCGGTCTGGGCGTTGTCGAGCCCGGCAGCGCCCAGCTCGCGAGCCATGCGATCTGCCTCGGGGAGAAGCTCGGCCAATAGCTTGGCGCTGCGCACAGCGGCAGCGGCCGGGTTGTTGAGTTCGTGCGCCAGGCCGGCTGCGAGGCGACCTAACGAGACCATTTTCTCGTCCTGTAGGTCGCTGGACGTGAACACGCGCGCTCTGTCTAGCATCGTGTGGACGCAGATCGCGGCGATCGTCGGGCACTCCCGGACGAGCTCGGGGAAGTGCGAGCGATGTACTGCCAGCACCTCCCCGGCTTCCTCGACGACGGTGTCGCCCGGCGAGTGCGTCATGCGCGAGAACGGGAGAAGGCCGCTCAGATCGCCACCGCGCCACTCCATGACACGCCGTGGGCCGGCACCCCGGTCCAGGTGGTGAGCCATTCGTCCGCTCAGTACCACGTACAGGTAATCGATCGCCTCGCCCTTGCGATTGACCTTGGTTCCTTTGGGATAAGTCATCCACTCGCCATGCGTGGCTAGCCACTCGAGTTCGCTAGGGGGTGCCTGGCGGATGGCAGCGTGGGTTGCCAGAAGGGCCACTATCCGCTCGCGTTCCATACTAGACGGCCTGCAGGTACTGGTGGACCATCCCGACCGTGGCGGCACCCTCGCCGGCCGCGGCGGCTACGCGTTTCCCCGATCCGTGGCGGGCATCGCCGGCCGCGAAAATCCCCGGCACGCTCGTCTCGTAGAAATAAGGATCGCGTTCCAAGTTCCAGCCTGGCGGACGGCGGCCGCCTGCGACCAAGTCGGGCCCGGTGACCACGAAGCCCTTCGCGTCCAGCTCCACTAGGCCTGCTACCATCGAAGTGCGCGGCGCTTGTCCGATGAATATGAACATGGCATCGGCCTCTAGTTCCGAGCGTGCCGCTCCGCCGACACTCTCGATCTGGATCGCCTCGAGCCGGCTGCTCCCTCGCACACCCGAAACCACGGTACCCGTTCTGATCTCCACGTTAGGCGTTTCTCGGAGACGGTCCACTAGGTAGCGAGCCATGGAGGCTTCGAGCGAGTGCCCTCTCACCAGCATAGTGACGCGCCGTGCGTAGCGCGCGAAGAACAGCGCACCCTGGCCAGCCGAGTTGGCTCCGCCCACTATTGCGACATGCTGGCCGCGGTAGATGGCCGCCTCGCTGAGGGCTGCACCGTAGTAAATGCCAGCGCCCACCAGTGCATCCACACCTGGTGCCTCGAGACGCCGCACTTCCATTCCCGTGGTCACCAGCACTGTGTAGCTGGCTAGTTCGGAGCCATCCGACAGGGTGGCGATCCGATACGGATCTTCGCGGCGCACACGCACGACTTCTTGCGTCGTGAGCAACTCGGCGCCGAAGCGCCGCGCTTGCGCTACGGCACGTCGAGCCAAGTCTGCTCCGGTGATTCCGCCCGGGAAGCCGAGGTAGTTCTCGATCTGGGAACTGGTGCCGGCTTGGCCACCGGGGACATCGCGCTCTACGAGCACGGTGCGCAACCCTTCCGATGCAGCGTAAACTGCAGCGGCCAAGCCAGCCGGTCCCGCTCCCACTACGAGCAGGTCGTAAAAGGGCCGCTGGGGGCGCGTCTGCATGCCGAGGCGCTCGGCTAGCGCGCGCAGGGCTGGCTGGACCAGTGCCGGGCCGTCCGGGAAGAGAACGACCGGTAGTCGGGCCAGCTCGTTCGAGAGCGGTGCTACCAGTGCTCGGGCCACGCTGTCCGTTTCCACGTCCAACCACTGGTAGGGGATCTGGTTGCGCGAGAGGAAGTCGCGCACCTCGTAGCTAGCCGGGGAAAGCGCAGTTCCTGCGACGCGAATGCCTTCGAAGCGAGGACGGTGGCGTGCCTGCCAATCGGCGAGCAGGTCGTCCAACACGGGGTAGAGGCGTTCGGTAGGCGGCTCCCACGGTTTGAGCAGGTAGTGGTCGAGCTTGACGTTATTGATGGCAGCGATGGCTACGTCGGTATCCGCGTAAGCTGTAAGCAGTACACGGCGCGCTTCGGGAAAGAGTTGCACTGCCTGCAGGAGGAAGTCCGAGCCAGTCATTCCTGGCATACGTTCGTCCACCAGGAATAGGGCCAGGGGTACCCCGCGTTGGGCCAGCCGATTGGTCGCGTCCAGCGCTTCCGAGCCGGACGTAGCGGCGACGAGTCGATAGTCGGCGCGGTAGCGCTGCCGCAGGTCGCGCTCGACGGCAGCCAGGACGTCTGGCTCGTCGTCTACTGCGAGAATGACTGGTTTGGCCATGCACGCTCCTCGCGGTCACGCGAACGCCTGCATGGCCGCTCGTGGTTGCAGTGAAAGTGGCCTGGATCGTCGTGAGGCGCAACCGAGACGTTACTGCGAGCGGAACGCACTCTAGATTAGTGGCTACCGGCGCTCGGCCGGTGGACGCTAAGAGGAGCGATCATGAGGGTACGTTCGCGTAGGTTGCAGTGGCTGTTGGTTGCTGGGGGCGCCTTTGGGCTATTGGGTGAGCTCGATGCGAGCGCGCAGCGTGCGCCCGGCACAGCGCCTGGCGCTCAGGAGCGAGCTATTCGGCGCGACATACCGCTGACCAACGCTATCAGGCGGGCTATGGCGGCGGCTACGCGCGATTCCACGGGTAGGCCGGGTCGCAACTACTGGCAGCTTTGGACGGACTACCAGATCGACGTGCGGCTGGATACAGCTAGCTCCCGGCTCTACGGGCGGGAGGTCGTGACAGTGCGCAACGATTCGCCGGACACGCTGCGCCAGATCGGCCTGCGGTTGGACATGAACCTTTTTCTCTGGAACGCACCACGGGCGGCTCCGTGGGCGCCTGCCGAGATCACCGACGGGATGGTGATCTCGCGGATGGCGGTGGACGGCACGCCGGTAAATCTAGCCGCGCCACAAGGTGGTAGAGGGGCTCCGCCGGCTCCGCTGCCTAACGCTATCGGACTGCAGTCCACGGTGGCGCGGATCAACTTGGCGACGCCCGTTCCGCCGCGGGCCAGCACGCGGCTGGAAATCGAGTGGAACCACAAGGTGCCAGGCGGGCCGGGTTCAGGACACAGAATGACGCAGCGCTGGGGCGACACGCTGTATCAGCCTACGCAGTGGTACCCGCGCGTAGCGGTTTACGACGACCTGCGGGGGTGGGATTCGGAGCTGTACCTGGGTCCGTCGGAGTTCTACAACAATTTCGGGCGATTCGACGTGCGTATAGATGTGCCGGCCGGTTGGATCGTGAGCGGAACGGGGATTCTCCAGAACCCCGAGGAGGTGCTCACTGCGCGCGCTCGGGCGCGGTTGGCGCGCGTTTTGGAGTCGGACACCGTGATGACGATCGTAGGCTCGGACGAGCTCGGCCCTGGACGCTCCACCGCAGCCGGTGAGCGTTTGGTGTGGCGCTACGTG
>DATMBI010000054.1:0-2845 GCA_035559375.1 Gemmatimonadaceae bacterium
AGTGCACCGTTCGCTGACACCCTCGCGGTTGACACCGGTGACGGCAAGGCGAGAACTTACGCTTGCAAGCGCAGCGCGTCAAAACGAACGCCCTGAGTAGTCGTACTGTGAGCTATCTCCTTCTCGCTGACGACAACGAAGAGATGCGCTACATGCTGCGCGACCTCTTCCGATCGCTGGGTCACGAGGTAGCCATGGTCGAAGATGGCCCCAGCGTGCTGGTAGCGCTGCAGGAGCGAGAGCCGGACTTGATCGTCCTCGACCACGCCATGCCTGGGATGAACGGTTTCGAGGTCTGCCGCCGAATCAAACAGAACCCGTTCACCGCGCGTATCCCGGTGCTCATGCTCACCGCGCAGAGTGCGATCGAAGCCAAAGTCGAGGGCTTCGCGGCCGGTGCCGACGACTACCTGGCCAAGCCTTTCGACCCGCGCGAGCTCCGGGCTCGGGTTCAGGCCCTTCTTCGGCTGGTACAGCGCGAAAGCGATCGCAACCCGACCAGTGGACTGCCAGGGGGGCGTGCGATAGACCGTGCGATCACGCAGCGTATCGAACGAGGCGAGTCGTTCGCGGTGTGCTATCTCGATCTCGATTACTTCAAACCATTTGCCGACACGTTCGGTTTCGCCATCGCGGACGAGGTTATCAGAGGGCTGGGTAGCGCTATCCGCGATAGCATGGCGTTGGTGGGCGGCCAGGATGGGCGCGACTTCGTGGGCCACATAGGTGGCGACGACTTCATTATCATCACGGCGCCAGGTCGCGCCGAGGCGTTCGTCGCCGAGTGCTCGAGTCGCTGCCGCAGGGTGGTGGAAGAAGCGGTGGGCGAGGAGGCGGCGCGTGCGGGTAGCTTCGTGGGAGTGGATAGAGACGGCCAGGTGCGGCGTTTCCCGTTGGCGCGTCTGTCCGCTGCTGTACTGCTGGTGCGTCCCGATGGCTGGGTGAATCTGGCTCACCTCGGCATGCGTGCCGCGGAGCTGAAGCGGCGCGCTAAGCAGCGGGGACCCGGTTCGTTGCTCATAGAGATCGCTTGAGGTGGGCGCTCTACTGCTTGTCGCGCTGCTGCTTCTGGCTCCGGGAGCCAGCTGGGCGCAGGACATCGCGTGCGATCCGGGAGATCTCGAGGTCAGGGCCCTAGAGTTCGTGGGGAATCGGACCTACCGCGACGAGGTTCTGGCCAACGGGATCGCTACGACGGCGTCCTCGTGGTGGCGGCGAACGTTCCGCGTATTCGGGCAGCGCCACTGCCTGGATTCGCTGGTAGTGAGGCGCGACTCCCTCCTACTGACGGCTTTCTACCGGCAGCACGGTTTCCCCGAGGTGGAAGTGGGGCTGCAGATCGCACCTGCCGGTCGTGGCGCGGTGAAGGTGCGCTTTTCGATCAGCGAGGGTCAACCGATCTTGGTCGAGGAGCTCCGCGTTACGGGGTTGGACTCGCTAGCGGAGCGAGAGCGTGTGCTCCGAGGTCTACCGCTGCGGCGCGGTGGGCGTTTCGACATTTTCCTAGTGGAACTGACGCGGGATTCGCTGCGGCGCCGGCTTCGCGATAGAGGCTATCCGGCGGCGGAGGTCTTGAGGAGCTACGAGACGGACAACGCGCGGCGGCGTGCTTGGGTGGAATTCCAGGTGCTCGCCGGCCGGCAGGCGCGCATCGGTACGATCCGCATCAACACGATCGGGGAACGTAAACGCGTGGATCCCGAACGGGTGAAGCGCACGCTAGGGATACGCGAAGGCCAGCTTTACAACGAGACCAGCCTGGAAGGAGTCAAGAGAGGGCTATATCTGACGGAAGCGTTCCGCCACGTATCTATCAGCATCGACTCGGGAGGGATCGCAGCCGAGGATACGCTCGTGGATGTCACTGTTACGCTGGTCGAGAACGAGGCACGAGCGGCGAGAGCGTCTCTGGGATGGGGAAACCTGGACTGCCTGAGGGCGCAAGGATCGCACACCAACTACAATTTCCTCGGTGCGCTGCGTCGCCTAGATATCAACGCGAGGGTCTCCAAGGTCGGAGTTGACAAGCCGTTCGAAGGAGCACGTGGCCTCTGTACTGCGGAACTGCTGCGAGATCCGTTGAGCGACACGCTCAATTACTACCTTGGCGTGACGTACTCGCAGCCGGCGCTCTTTCGCACCCGTAGTATCCCAGTGGTTTCTGTGTACTCGGAGAGACGTTCCGAGTACCAGGCTTTTTTGCGCTCCACTCCTTTGGGTGTGGCCGCGTCGGTTCAGCAAGGGGTGGACGGGCCGTTCCCCATGACGTGGTCGTACCAGCTCGAGTACGGCCGCACGCTGGCACAGCCTGCCTTCTTCTGTGCTGTGTTCAACGTCTGCGAGGACGCTGCACGCTCTCAGCTCGAACGGCTGCAGCGCAGTGCCGTATTGGGTTGGAGCGGCACCAGGAGTCGTGTGGACAATGTGGTGAGCCCGCGCAGTGGATCGGTGGTCCGTGTCGAGGTGCGCCACGCCTCGCCACCGGTGGGATCGGCGCGAGAGGTACAGTTCAGCCGAGCCACGTTCGACGTTGCGGCCTATCGGCCGGCGCTGGGGGGCGCCTTGGCACTGCGGTTGCGAGCGGGTACAGTGCTCGGTGCTCGGCTGCGAACGCTGGACAGCAAGACTTTCATCCCGTTACAGGAGCGACTGTACGCCGGCGGAGCGAATACGGTAAGGGGTTACCGCCAGAACGAACTGGGGCCAGCCATCTACCTCCCGGAACGGTTCGAAACTGTACCGGTGCCAGGCGAGGATACGCTAGTCTACTTTCGGGCGAATCCGGAGAATACGAGCGAGCGCGTGGTTCCTACCGGCGGCGACAACTTGGTGGTAGCGAACGCCG